>NZ_JAQUVG010000005.1:49999-72592 GCF_028693495.1 Zoogloea sp.
GCCCCAGCCCCATGCCGGCGAGGGCGCCGAGGACGTAGCCGGTCAGGGCTGCCCCCCCGCCCACCACGACCGAGACGAAACCGGCGATCAGGCCGCCAATCAGGTAGAACACGCCCACCATCGCCAGATTGCCCCCGTGCACCCGCAAGCCCGCGAACAGGTGCTCGATACGCAGGGGCTGGCCCTTGTAGAGGGCGTCGCAGCCCAGCACCATGCCCGCAGCCATGATCGGAAAGCCGATCAGCACCACCGCCCAGCCCAGCAGGGGCACCAGTCCCAGCACGAAGAGCATGATGATGAAGATCAGGCTGATGACGATCCACACGCCCGGATTACGCAGGAAGAAACCCCAGCCCGCCTTCAGCCAGTCGATGGCATCAGCAGGCGAAACATGGCGCGGCTGCGGATGCCGCGCGGCGTTGTGAGGGTGGGCTGCCGGGGAGGCCGGTTCGGTCATGGCAAGGGGGCGGACGGAAAAATCGAAAAATCAGGATGTTGCGCTGCAGTGAAATGCTAGCCCAAATCCCCGGGCGACGCCAAACCGGTTGCGTCCGTCAGGGACGGATCAGGCCGGCAGCGCTGGCAGATCGGTGGCTGTGGCGCGCCGCCGCAGGATGCAGCGGTACTCCTCCGGATCCTTCACCAGGACCATTTCACCACTACGGGGCAGGTGGAAATCTTCCAGACGCGATAGCCAGAAACGCAGCGCCGCTGCCCGCAGCATGGCTGGCCAGGCAAGACGCTCGGCATCGGTGAACGGGCGGGTCCCGGCGTAGGCAGCCAGCAGCGCTCGGGTGCGCCCTGCATCCAGACGGCCGTCTCCGCCGGCACACCAGTCGTTGAGGGTCACGGCCACGTCGAACAGCAGGGCATCGACGCCGGCGAAGTAAAAATCGATCACGCCACCGATGAAGTCCCCGTCCCACAGCACGTTGTCCCGGAAAAGGTCCGCGTGGATCACCCCCTGGGGCAGGGCCTTGAGATCGAAGCCGCCCTGGAACGCCATCTCTGCGTCCAGTTCCGCCCGGGCGTCGGGCGCCAGATGGGGCCGCACCCGCGCTGCGCAGGTGCTGCGCCACTCCGCGCCCCGGGGGTTGGCCTGTTTGCGCCCGAAGGACGCTCCTGCCAGGTGCAGCCCGGCCAGCATGGCCCCGATGCGGGCGCAATGGGGTTCCGTGGGGGCCATCTCGGAGCGCCCCGCCAGCCGGCTCACCAGCACCGCGGGCTTGCCCGACAGGGTGCCCAGGTACTCATTGTCCCGGTTGGCGATGGGTGCCGGCACCGGGAGACCATGGCGGGCCAGGTGGGCCATCAGGTGCAGGTAGAAGGGCAGCTCTGCCCTGGGCATCGTCTCGAACAGCGTGAGCACGTAGCGCCCCAGGCTGGTGGTGACGAAGAAGTTGCTGTTCTGCACGCCGGCGGAAATGCCCTGCAGGCCATCCAGGCGGCCAATGGCGTAGTTGCTCAGCCAGGCGGCCAGATCGGCATCGGTAACGGGAGTGAATACGGACATGGTGGGCGGAGCTTACAACATCTCGCGGGGTAGAATGCTTCCCCCGTTTCACCCTGCGCCGCACCCCCATGTCCCTGCTCCTCAACGCACCCCAACGCGAAGCCATTCATTACCTGGACGGCCCCTGCCTCGTGCTGGCGGGTGCGGGTTCGGGCAAGACGCGGGTGATCACCCAGAAGATCGCCTACCTCATCACCGAATGCGGGATGAATCCCCACGCCATTGCCGCCATCACTTTCACCAACAAGGCGGCCAAGGAAATGCTGGAGCGGATCACCGCCCTCATGGGGGGGAGGGGCGCCAACGGCCTCACCGTCTGCACCTTCCACGCCCTGGGCGTGCGTATCGTCCGCCAGGAGGCCAGGCACCTGGGGCTCAAGCCCCAGTTCTCCATCCTGGATGCCTCCGACGTCACCCAGATCATCGCCGAGATGACGGGCAGCAACGACAAGAACCGGGCCAAGGCCATCCAGTGGCAGATCTCCAGCTGGAAGAACGCCCTCGTCGAGCCCCACGAGGCCACCCGGCTCGCCACCGACGAGATCTCCTCGGCCGCCGCGCTGCTCTACACCGAATACGACAAGACCCTGCGGGCCTACCAGGGGGTGGACTTCGACGACCTCATCCGCCTGCCGGTGAAACTCTTCGAGGAACATCCGGAGGTCCGGGAGCGCTGGCAGAACAAGTTGCGCTACCTGCTCGTGGATGAATACCAGGACACCAACCGGGCTCAGTACATCCTGCTCAAGCACCTTACCGGCGTGCGGGCCGCCTTCACCGCCGTGGGCGACGACGACCAGGCCATCTACGCCTGGCGCGGCGCCGACATCGAGAACCTGCGCCAGCTGCCCACCGACTTCCCCAGGCTCAAGGTCATCAAACTCGAGCAGAACTACCGCTCCACCACCAACATCCTCACTGCAGCCAACACGGTGATCGGCAACAACGAGAAGATCTTCGAGAAGAAGCTCTGGTCCGAGCATGGCGCCGGCGACCCGGTGAGCGTGGTGGCCTACCAGACCCCCGAGCACGAGGCCGAGGCCGTGGTCATGAAGATCTCTGCCCACAAGTTCGAGCACCGCACCCGTTTCAAGGACTACGCCATCCTCTATCGGGGCAATCACCAGGCCCGGCTCTTCGAGCAGCAGCTGCGCAACCACAAGATCCCTTACGCCATCTCGGGTGGGCGCAGCTTCTTCGAGAACGCCGAGATCAAGGACCTGTGCGCCTACCTGCGCCTGATTGCCAACGAGGACGACGATCTGGCCTTCATCCGCAGCATCACCGTGCCCCGCCGGGGCGTCGGTCCTGCCACCATCGAGGCCCTGGGGCGCTATGCCGCCCACCGCAACATCAGCCTGTTCACCGCCGTTTTCGAGGAAGGCGTGACCGAGCACCTCAATGCCCGCCAGCTGGAGTCCGTGCGCGAGTTCTGCCACTTCATCAACCGCATGGCCCACCGCGCCCCCCGGGAGCCCGCCGGGCAGGTCATCAACGACATGCTCAAGGCCATCAACTACGAGGTGTGGCTCTACGAGAGCTGCGAGCCCCGGGAGGCCGAGACCAAGTGGAGCAACGTGGGTGACTTTACCGGCTGGCTTGGCCGCAAGGGCGAGGAGGACGGCAAGACCCTGTCGGACATGATCCAGACCATCAGCCTCATCACCCTGCTCGACAAGGAGGGTGAAGACCTGGACCAGGTGCAGCTGGCCACCCTCCACGCCTCCAAGGGCCTGGAGTTCAAGCACGTCTTCCTGGTGGGGGTCGAGGAGGGCATCCTGCCCCACCAGTCTTCCATCGACGAGGACAAGATCGAGGAGGAGCGCCGCCTGATGTACGTGGGCATCACCCGCGCCCAGCGCAGCCTCACCATCAGCTACTGCGACCGCCGCAAGGCCGGCCGGGAGGTGCGCACCTGCGACCCCTCCCGCTTCATCGACGAGATGGGCGAGGGCGGCATCCGGCGCAGTGACCGCAAGTCCGCCGAACCCGTCACCAGGGAAGACGCCCGCGCCCGCATCGCCAATCTGCGCGCCATGCTCGGCAAGGGCTGATGCTGTGCTCCGGTCCCTTCTCCCGGTAGGGCCGGATTCATCCGGCCGTCCTGGTGTCCGTGGTCGAGGGGCAGTTCAGCCGGTGCTGCCGTCCCCGGGTGCTGTTTTTTCGATGGCCCGTGTCAGGATCGTCAGGGCCGTCTCGAAATCATAGTTGGCGACGGCCGTGTTGCAGGCCTCATGGTCGCCTCCCAGGAGGTGCCGGATGCGCGGGGCAAGGGCGTCCCAGGCCGGTTGCGCAGCCACATCTCCCAATTCCAGCAGGGTCAGGACAGGTGCAAGCTCTTCCAGGATCATTTTCCAGTTTTGGGGCAGCGCGTCCGATGAGGTGACAGGGCGCGCCTGTCCCAGCGTGAGGGGAACTTCAATCCAGAACAGGCAGCCCTGGCCGGTGTTCCTGTTCAAGCCAATTTCTCCTGCCATCAGATCGACGAGGCGTTTGCATAGTTGCAGGCCCAGCCCCACGCCACCGTATTTTCGCGTCGGTGAAGGATCGCCCTGGGTGAAGAGTTCAAAGATGTGTTCTTGCAGCTCGACCGGAATGCCGATGCCCTTGTCCTCAACCTCGAAGCGGACCCGCAAATGGCTTCCTTCCGTGAGCGGTGCCTGGATGCGGAGGATCACCGGGCCGGTGTCTGAGAATTTGATGGCATTGTCGATCAGTTCAGTCGTGACCTGCGCGAGACGGTTCATGTCGCCATGCAGGCGATCCGGCATCCCGGCTGACACCCTGGTTTCAAGGGAGAATCCTTTCGACGCAAGGGCTCCATGGCTGGATTGATTGATTTGCCTGAGGAGCTCGGCGAGCTCGAAATCCTGCGGGATGATTTCAAGCTGGGCGGTTTCGGTGTGCACCGTGTCGAGCAAATTGTTGATCAACCTGGCCAGACGCTGACTGGCCTGATGAATTTTCTCGATGCGATCCAGTGCTTTTGGTGCTGCCACTTCGCGTTTCATCAGGCTGTTCAGGCTGGTGATGTGGTGCAGGGGGGTGCGCAGCTCATGACTGATGTTGGCCAGCAGCAGGTTTTTGGCCTGATGGGCGGCCTCTGCCCGGTCTCTCGCAGAGGCAAGCTCCCGGGTACGTGCAATCACCAGGTCTTCCAGGTGGTGCTTGTGCTGTTGCAGCTCTGCCGTGCGCTCGGCAATCCGGTGTTCCAGGTCACGATTGGCATCCAGCAGGGCTGTCTTGCGATCGATCAGCGTTTGCGCGATGCGTTTCACGGAGTGCAGGGTCTGCTGGATTTCTGTGGTCTGGGTCTCCGTGTTCAGGTCTATCTGCTCGTCGCCTTCTTCGATGCGTCGGGCAAATCGGGACAGTTGCTCGACGGGCTGGCTCAGGCGAGAGGCCAGGTATCCGATCAGGACGATCAGGAGCAGCGCGGCCGTCAGCACTACGGCCAACAGGGTCTCCTTGAGCGCTTTCACGTCGGCCAGGATGCTGTCCATGGGCTGTCGTGCCACCACTTTCCAGCCCAGGGACGAGGTGCTCAAAGGTTCTGTCAGGGAGGCAGAGGCGCTGGCGTAGGGGCGTGAGCCGTTCCAGGAGTCCGTGGTGAACGCTGTCTGCAGCACATTTGCGGGGGGGCGCACCTCTGTACCGGTGGTGTCGGGATAAATGACAACCCCATCCTTGTTGACGATATAGATGTCAATGTCGCCAGAGGTGATCCGGTTGGTGCGCAGAATCTGGGTGACATCGTCTGCCCATGCCCAGTGGGCATGAGCGCCCAGCACCCCACGCAGGGTGCCATCCGCGCCGACAACCGGCGCCGTGAAGTCGATGAAGCGGATCGCTCGACCATCTGCCGGCGCTGGCAGATGCTTGCTGAGCAGCAGGGCTTCGTGCAGATCCCCCACGTACTGTCCGGTCTGGCCCTGAATGAACCAGGGGCGGGTACTGACATCCGCCTTCACCAGAAGGCCATTGGTGGAGGCGAGCACCTCGCCGGAGACGTCGGCATAGCCGATCCAGGCGTAATTCGGGTAGGTCTCCTTGAGCCGGTCGAGTACATGCTCCAGTTGGGGGGCATCAATCGGCCCGCTCTTGAGATAGGGGGCCTCGGCCAGCAGGCTGATCTCCCGCTGACGTTCCTTCAGGTTTTCCGACAGGACCGCGGCCACCGACACCGCCAGGTTGTGCAGCCCTTCTAATTTGTCGTCGCGCAGGCGTTGGGTATAGACCTGATCCACATAAATGTAGGTAGGCAGGCCAATTGCCAGTGTGGTCAGCCCAAAGAGTTTGGCCAGCCGTTTTTTGAAGGTTTGCATGAATCTGTTGCTTGAAAACGAGGATCAGGAGTGCTGCCAAAGGCTCTGCGCTGCACACAAGGCCTTCCGCCTTGCTGGACTATGGGGCTGACTGATTTTTTGGACAAGGGGTGACGTGGGCTGAGGCACCGTCTGAGCGGTGCCCAGCGAGGCGGCAAACGCCTGCACACGTGACGGGGGAGAGGGCGGATTGAAGGTGTCGGGCAGAAGACGCCTGATCTTGATCGGGCCTTTCGTGAGTGAACCGAGCACGGCAGGCGCGCCTGCCTGCAAGCGGCAGATCCGTCCCCGGCTTCGGGTAAGATCTTGCCCTTGGTGACGTGGGTGCTTGTTCTCTGCTCCTGCGCCGCGGGCCGATGCCCGAGGAATTTTAAATGCACGGGGCGCCCCGCCCCGTTGATCCAGGCAGGCGCAGGACTGGCAGAGCAGATGTTTGACAGGATCTCGATTCGCTACAAGCTGATAGTCCTGCTGGGCCTGAGCGCCGCGCTGGCCTTGCTGATCTCGTCGGTCATCACGATCTATTCGATTTATCTGAGTGAGTCGAGGGCGTCCCTGCGCGTGCTGCACCAGCTCACCGACGTGATCAGCGAGAACATGCGCGCGGCGCTGGCCTTCGGCGATGCACAAAGTGCCAGTACGATGCTGGCGTCCCTGCGGGCGGATGCCCACGTCCGGTTGGCGCTGGTGAGCGATGAGGCGGGGCAGCCGCTGGCCGAGTACCGGGCGCTTGGCTTGCCGGGGGCCTTGGGGGATCGCCTGCTGGCCGACGTGCAGGCGCGGATGCAGGACAGTGCGGATGTGTTGCGCCGGCCCGGGGGCTCCGTGGAGCAGACCGACAACGACTTCATGGGGGTGTTGCGCCCGGTGTTCTTCGAGGGCGCGCCCATCGGGGTGCTGGCGGTGGTGTCCGACACGGGGGTGATGTGGGCGAAGATCCGGGAGCTGGTGCTGCTGCAGGTAGCCACGTCGGTGGTCACGCTGGTGCTGTTGCTGTTCCTGTCGGTCAAGCTGCAGTCCTTGTTCACCCGTCCGATCATGGAGTTGGTGGAGGCCATGGAGGATGTGGCCCAAACCAAGAATTACCGTGCGGTGCTGGCGGCGGCGCGGCGGGATGAGTTCGGAACGCTCCATGGGGGCTTCAATGCCATGCTGGCGGAGATCCGCGAGCGGGATGACCTGCTCAGCCGGCTGGCCACGACGGATGCGCTGACCGGGCTCGCCAACCGCCGCCATGCCATGGACGCCCTGCAGACGATGCTGGCGCGGGCCCAGCGCAAGGGGGATCCGGTGGGGATCATCATGCTCGACATCGATGCCTTCAAGGCGGTGAATGACCGTTATGGCCACCCTGCGGGAGATCGGGTGATCCAGGAGGTGGCCCGTGTCCTCCAGGCCAATGCCCGGGAGTACGACGTGGTGGCCCGGCTGGGGGGCGAAGAGTTTCTGGTGGCCTGCGATGGCGGGACGCAGGAGGCCACCGTGACGATGGCGGAGCGCATCCGCACCGGGGTTGAGGCCTGCCGGATCCAGGATTCGGCCGATACGTCGCTCCATGTCACGGTGAGCCTGGGGGTGCATTCGGCGGTGCCCCAGTGTGCCCAGGAAGATATTGAACAAATGATCCGCGCGGCCGATCAGGCCCTGTACCGTGCCAAGGAGGCCGGTCGCAATCGCTATGTGGTGGCGTGAAGGGAGAGACTGGGTGAGGATGTTGCCGGGGGTGTTGGCCCTGCTGGTGGTGCTGCAGGCGCCGTGGGCATGGGCCGGGGATGAGGAGCGCAAGCTCGAGGCGGTGTTCATCGGTCGCTTTGCCAGCTACATCGAGTGGCCGGCCAAGCCCCGGGAGCGTTTCGTGATCACGCTGCTGGACGACAACCCGTTCGGCACGCTGCTCGACGACCTGTACCGGGACAAGCGCATCCACAACAAGCCCATTGAGCTGCGCTACGCCACCCGGCTGGAGCAGGTGGGGGAGACGGATGCCCTGTTCATCACCCTGACCAGCGCATCGGCCCGTGCGGCAGCCATCCAGCATGCCCAGCGCAACGGCATCCTGACCATCAGCGAGGCCAAGGGGTTTGCGGAGAGTGGTGGCATCATCCAGCTGGACTTCGTGGAGCAGAAGGCCCGCATCAAGATCAACCACGCGGCGGCAGTCAAGTCGGGCCTGCGCATTGGCGCACCCCTGCTTTCGATTGCCACCGTCCTGCGGGGGGACAAGCCATGAGCGCGCCGTACCGCCTGGTGCTGTGTCTGGCCCTGGCTGGGGGCGGGGCAGCCCTGGCCGCCGACAAGACCGTGCAGGAAACCAACGATTACTACCTGCGTCCGTTGGACGCGCTGCTGCGGGTGGAAACCCAGGCCAAGGCGGCGGTGGGCTCCCGTGGGGGCGCGCGGGATGCGCTGGATGCGGAGGTGCCCATCGACATCATCACGTCGGTTCAGCTCCAATCCACCGGCCAGGCCGACCTGCAGCGTGCGTTGGCCGTGCTGGTGCCGGGGTTCAATGCCCCGCGCCCCAGCATCACCGATGGTACCGACCACGCGCCGCCCTTCACCCTGCGTGGCCTCAATCCGGATCAGGTGCTGGTGCTGGTCAACGGCAAGCGCCTCCATCAGAGCGCGCTGCTGCACAACAACGGCACGGTGGGCAGGGGCAGTTCGGGGGTCGATCTGGCCACCCTTCCCCTGCGGGCCATCGAGCGGGTGGAGGTGTTGCGTGACGGGGCGGCGGCCCAGTATGGTTCCGATGCCATCGCAGGCATCATCAACATCGTCCTCAAGGGCTATGGCCAGCGCAGCCAGGCCACGGTGACCTACGGGCGCACAGGAGAGGGGGACGGGATCACCCGGCAGGGGAGTCTGTTTCACACGCTGCCCCTGGCGGGGGACGGTTTCGTGAACTTCACCGCCGAATGGCGCGACCGGGGTGCCACCAACCGGGCCGGGGCGGATGCCGGCGACGGCGGGCGCATGAATACGCTGTTCGGGGATGCGGATACCCAGGACGGGTTGTTCGCCCTCAATGCCGAGCTGCCCCAGGGCGATGCGCTTTTTTACCTGCATGGCCTCTACGACCGGCGCCGCAGCAGTGCCGGCGCCTTTTACCGCAGGGCGGGCGACGATCGTAACATCGGGGCGATCTACCCGGACGGCTTCCTGCCGCGCATCGAGCCGAAGATCCTCGATTTCTCGGCCACGGCGGGGGTGCGCGGGGTGCTGGACGACGGCACCCGCTGGGACATCAGCTACACCCACGGACACAACGACTACCATTTCTACGTCCGCAACTCCCTCAACACCTCCCTCGGGCTGGCAACGCCCACATCCTTCGACAGCGGTGCCACGCGTTACACCCAGCAGATCCTCAATGCGGACTTCAGCAGGAAGATGGGCCGCCACACCCTGGCAGGGGGCTACGAGTTCCGCCGGGAGCGTTATCGCATCCTCGCCGGCGATGCGGCCTCCTACATGCTGGGTCCGGCCGACAACTTTGCTTACGGCGCCCAGGGTTTTCCTGGGTTCAGTCCAGAGAATGCGATTGGGGCCGGGCGCCACGCCCATTCCCTGTATGGTGATCTGAAGTACAGTGCCACCGAGCGCCTGATGCTGGACGCGGCTGCCCGTGCCGAGCACTACAGCGACTTTGGTTCCACCCTCAACGGCAAGCTGGCCCTGCGCTACCGTGCCACGGACGACCTGCTCTTCCGCAGCAGCGTGAGCACGGGCTTCCGGGCGCCGTCCCTCTCCCAGAGCCATTTCTCGTACACCGGCACCTATCGCAACAGCAATGACGCCGCAGCCCAGTTCTGGGGCAACTTTGCGGTGGAGCATCCCGTGGCCCGGGCCCTGGGGGCCACCGACCTCAAGCCGGAAAAGTCCCGCCATCTGACCCTGGGCATGGTCTTTCAGCCTTCGTCCCAGCTCACCGCCAGCGCGGATGTGTTCGTCACCGACATCCGCGACCGGATCCTGCCCACGGGCTACATCTCGGCCTACAGCCTGTCGTCCCTGAGCCCCCAGGCGGCTGCCGTGCTGGCCCAGAACAATATCGACGGCGCGGTGTACTTCACCAATGCCATCGGTACCCGCACCCGTGGCATGGACCTGCGCCTGGACTACAGCCATGAACTGGCAAACAGCGCCCGGCTCAAGCTGGTGGCGGCCTACCAGCGCAGCCGTACCCGCATCACCGACGTGAATCAGGCGCCGGAGGTGCTGGGGGTGAACATGACCGACCTGATCCTGGATCCTTTCACGCGGGTGCTGATCGAAGGCAGCCAGCCTGTGGATGCCATCAAGCTCTGGTCAAGATACAGCCAGGGCCGCTACGACCTGGTGCTCAACCTCAACCGCTTCGGCAAGTTCTACAGCGTCAGCGCCTACGACCGGGTGGCCTTCTCGGCCAAATGGACCCTGGACGCCGAACTGAGCCTCCGGCTTGCCAGGGATGTGACCGTGGCGCTGGGGGGCGTCAATGTCCTGGACGTCCGTCCCGACAAATGGGGCAGGACCGACGACAGCCTGGTGGGGGCCGGCAAGGTGGTCCAGTATTCCCAGTACGCTCCCTTCGGCTATAACGGCGCCTACTACTACCTGCGGCTGGGGGTGGATTTCTGACGGCCGCGCGGCTCCCCGCGTCCCGAAACCTGCCGCCCCGCCGGATCCCGCACTCACCCGGCTACGAGCAGCCCATCCGGGCCACGGCGCTGGCCAGGAGCCTGCTGCGGTGGGCCGGATTCGTTCACCGATCTCGATGCGGGAGCGGATGCCCTTGGCAATGGCCGGCGCAAGCGCCTTGCGGCAGGTCTGGTCAGTGATCGAGACCGAGGCGCTGGCACAGGGCCAGGGTGGGGGCGGACTGGTTCATGCTGTAGAAGTGCAGGCCGGGTGCGCCTGCGGCGATGAGCTTTTCGCACAGCTCGCTGACCACATCCAGGCCGAAGGCCTTGATGGCGTCGCTGTCGTCGCCGTAGGCTTCGAACTTGCGCCGCATCCAGCGCGGGATTTCCGCCCCGCAGGCATCGGAGAAGCGGGCCAGCTTGGAGAAGGACGTGATTGGCATGATGCCCGGCACGATGGGGATGTCCACGCCGAGGGCGGTGCATTCGTCCCGGAAATGGAGGTAGGCATCCACGTTGTAGAAATACTGGGTGATGGCCGAGTTGGCGCCGGCGTCCACCTTGCGCTTGAAGGCGAGCAGGTCGTCGCGGGGGCTGCGGGCCTGGGGGTGATACTCCGGGTAGGCGGCCACCTCGATGGTGAAGTGATCGCCGGTTTCGGCGCGGATGAATTCCACCAGTTCGTTGGCGTAGCGCAGTTCGCCCGCGTAGCCCACACCGGAGGGCAGGTCGCCGCGCAGGGCGACGATGCGGCGGATGCCGGCGGCCTTGTAGCGCTGCAGGATCTCGCGGATGTGTTCGCGGGTGGAACCGATGCAGGACAGGTGGGGGGCGGCCTCGCGGCCTTCCTGCCGGATCTCGAAGACGGTGTCGAAGGTGCGCTCCTGGGTGGAGCCGCCGGCGCCGAAGGTGACGGAGAAGAACTCGGGTTTCAGTTCAGCCAGTCGACTGCGGACGGTGCGCAGCTTTTCTGCTCCCTCGGTGGTTTGGGGAGGAAAGAATTCGATGGAAATGGGGGGTTTGGTGGACACGGTGCTTCCTCGCGGGCCCGCCCGGCAGGTGCCGGGCAGGCAGGGGGATTCCGGTGGTGGCCGGCCCTGGGGCGGCAGGCCACCAAGCGGTCTTAGTAGCGGTAGTGCTCGGCCTTGTAGGGACCTTCGACGGGCACGCCGATGTAGGCGGCCTGCTCGGGACGCAGCTCGGTGAGCTGGGCGTTGAGCTTCTTGAGCTGCAGGCGGGCGACCTTCTCGTCCAGGTGTTTGGGCAGGGTGTATACCCCGACCGGGTAGTCTGCGGTACGGGTATACAGCTCGATCTGGGCGATGGTCTGGTTGGCGAAGGAACTGGACATCACGTAGCTCGGGTGGCCGGTGCCGCAGCCCAGGTTCACCAGGCGGCCCTTGGCCAGCAGGATGATGCGCTTGCCATCCGGGAAGATCACGTGGTCCACCTGGGGCTTGATCTCTTCCCACTGGTACTGCTCAAGGGAGGCGACGTCGATCTCGTTGTCGAAGTGACCGATGTTGCAGACGATGGCCTGGTCCTTCATGGCGGCCATGTGATCGTGGGTGATGACGTGGAAGTTGCCAGTGGTGGTGACGAAGATGTCGGCCAGGCTGGCAGCATATTCCATGGTGACCACGCGGTAGCCTTCCATGGCGGCCTGCAGGGCACAGATCGGGTCGATCTCGGTGACCCACACCTGGGCCGACAGGGCGCGCAGGGCCTGAGCCGAGCCCTTGCCCACGTCGCCGTAGCCGCACACCACGGCGACTTTGCCGGCGATCATCACGTCGGTGGCGCGCTTGATGCCATCCACCAGCGACTCACGGCAGCCATAGAGGTTGTCGAACTTGGACTTGGTGACCGAGTCGTTGACGTTGATGGCGGGGAACTTGAGTTCACCGCGCTGGTGCATCTGGTAGAGGCGATGCACGCCGGTGGTGGTTTCCTCGGTGACGCCCTTGATGGCGGCCAGACGTACGGAGTACCAGCTCGGAGCCACTGCCAGCTTGGCCTTGATGGCGGCGAAGAGGATGGTCTCTTCTTCGGAGGACGGGTTGGCCAGGACGGAGAGGTCCTTCTCGGCCTTGGCACCCAGGTGCAGCAGCAGGGTCGCGTCGCCGCCGTCGTCGAGGATCATGTTGGAGAAGCCGCCGTCCAGCCACTCGAAGATGCGGTGGGTGTAGTCCCAGTAATCGGTGAGCGATTCACCCTTGACGGCAAAGACCGGGATGCCCTGGGCGGCGATGGCGGCGGCAGCGTGGTCCTGGGTCGAGAAGATGTTGCAGGAGGCCCAGCGTACTTCGGCGCCGAGGGCGGTCAGCGTCTCGATCAGGACCGCGGTCTGGATGGTCATGTGGAGGGAGCCGGTGATGCGCGCGCCCTTGAGGGGCTGGGCCGCAGCGAACTCGTCGCGGATGGCCATCAGGCCCGGCATCTCGGTTTCGGCGATCTTGATCTCCTTGCGGCCCCAGTCGGCCAGGGAGAGATCGGCGATGGCAAAATCGGTGAACTTTTCAGCCACAGTGTTCATGAGGTTTCCTCGAACGTGTGGCCGGGAAGGGACTACGGGTGGCTGATCATCAAGGGCTCACCACGTCTCCCCGTGCCCGGCACGGGTTTGCAGACAAAGCATGGACGGGTGAGCGCGGTTGCTGGCGCCTGCGGCGATCGACTGCCACGGACACTGACATCGAGCCTGGGACTGCCGGATGGTGCACCCGGTTGCCTTGCAGCGCTCCTCGAAGTTGAGCTCCGGATTATAGCGGTTTTGCCGGCAGGATTCATCTCGTCGCCCGCATTTACGGCCGGAGGGCAGCGTCGAGCACCTTGCTGAAGGTGGCGGCATCCTGAAAGCCCACGACCCGCAGGCTCTGACGCTCGGTGCCCGTGGCGTCGAAGAAGATGATGCCCGGTGGGCCGAACAGCCGGAAGCGCTTGAGCAGGGCCTTGTCGGCATCGTTGTTGGCGGTGACATCGGCCTGCAGCAGCAGGAAGCCTTCCAGCCGGCGTGCCACGGCCGGATCGGCAAAGGTGAAGCGTTCCATTTCCTTGCAGGAGATGCACCAGTCCGCATAGAAGTCCAGCATGACCGGACGATCGGCGCTCTTGAGGAGGGTCTCCAGCGCCTCTACCGAGCTCACCCGCCTGAACTCCGGATGGGCTGTGGCTGCAGGGGCGCTGGCAGCCTGGGCACGCAGCACGGCCAGGGGCTGGAGGGGATCCCGGGAGCCGGCCAGGGCTCCGGCCAGCAGCGCGGTGCCCGCCAGCAGCGCGACGACCCCGAAGCCTTTCCAGAAACGCTGCCAGCCGCTGGCATGGGGGGGCAGGGGGTCAAGGGCGTGGAGGTAAATGGCCGAGAAGATCAGCAGGCCTGCCCAGGCCAGCATGGGTACGATGTCCGGGACAACCGGAGAGAGCAGCCATACCGCGACGGCCAGTAGCAGCACGCCGAAGGCCCGCTTGACCCCCTCCATCCAGGGGCCGGGCCTGGGCAGGGCGCTGCGGGCCAGCAGGCCCACCAGCAACAACGGGGCACCCATGCCCAGGGCCATCGCAAACAGGGCGAAGCCGCCGAGTACGGCATCGCCGGTTTGGGCGATGTAGAGCAGGGCGCCCGCCAGGGGCGCGGCCACGCAGGGCCCGACGATCAGGGCCGAGAGGGCGCCCATCACGACAACTCCGCCGGCGGAGCCCCCCTTTTGATGGTTGGCGGTGTCCGAGAGGCGGCTTTGCAGCGCCGTGGGGAGCTGCAGTTCATAGAAGCCGAACATGGAGAACGCCAGCACCACGAACACCAGGGCAAAGCTGCCCAGCACCCAGGGGTTCTGTAGTGCAGCCGACAGCAGGGTGCCCGACAGCCCGGCCGCGACACCGGCCAATGCATAGGTGAGGGCCATGCCCAGCACGTACAGGGCGGACAGTCCCAGGGCGCGTCCCTTGCTGATGGTGTGGCCCTGGCCGACGATGATGCCGGACAGGATCGGGATCATCGGGAAGACGCAGGGGGTGAAGGTGAGCAGCAGGCCGAAACCGAAGAAGCTGGCCAGGATCACGGCACTGCTGGCGCCGTCCAGCAGGCGGGCGATGCGACCGGATTCGTCGTGTCCGGCGCTTTCCGGGGACTGCTCTTCTGCTGGTACGGTGTCTCCCTGGCCCAGGGCCCTGGCCAGCAGTTTCTCCTGGCCACCGCCACTGGCGAGGGTGATCTTCAGGGGCTGGGTGTGGGGGGGGTAGCAGATGCCGATGTCCGCGCAGCCCTGGCTGGTGAGCTGCAGTTCGAAGGGCGGTTGGCCCCGGGCAACGGGAAGGGTGAACACCAGTTCCTTGCGGTAGATCTCCACTTCCCCGAAGGCGTCGTCCTTCTTGGGCTTGCCCGGAGGCAGGGTGGGGGCGCCGAACTCGATCCCCTCGGCGGCAAATTTGAAGCGGTGGCGGTACAGGTAGTAACCGTCGGCCACCTGGAAGCGGATTTCGACGGTCTGGGGGTCAAGGGCGCTGGCGCTGGCCTTGAAAGCCTGGTCCACGGGAAGGGGTTCCTGGGCCTGGGCGGCCAGGCCCAGGCCCAGCAGCAGGGCGGACAGCAGGTAAAGGAGGGAATGAAGAAGCAGGATCATGGCAGGCAGTGTGACGGGGCGGAGGGCTCGTGCCTCCGGATGGATCAAGAATCGGTGCCCGGCGCCGGGCGCTTCAGGGGCAGCTTGTTTCTGCTGCAACCCAGGCCAGGTAGCCGGGCAGCCCTTGCTGCAGTGGGATCGCGACGATCTCGGGAAGTTCGTAGGGGTGAGCTTTGAGGAGGGCGGCTTCCAGGTCCGGGTAACGCTCCCGGGTGGTCTTGATCAGCAGGGGGATTTCGTGTGCCTCTTCGACCTGCCCTTTCCAGTGATATACCGAGATGCACCCGGGCAGGATGTTCACGCAGGCGGCAAGGTGTCCTTCGATCAGCTGCCGGGCGATGTGCCGGGCACTGTCGGCATCCGGCAGGTTGGTGAGGACGAGAAGGGTGTCCGCAGGTGTGCTCATGGCTTATTTCAACAAGCGACGGCGGGTGAGGGCGAGGGCCAGCCAGAAGGCCGGCAGGGTGATCGCCAGGAGGGCTGCGCCGTGGAGCAGGGCCTGACTGGGCCATTGACCGAGCAGTAGGGGCCGGGCCAGGCTGACCGCATGGCTCAGGGGCAGGAGTTCTGCCACCACCCTCACCCCGTCGGGCAACTGGCCCTGGGGGAAGAACACGCCGGAGAGCAGGGTCATCGGTGTGATGAAGAGGGTGAAGTAGTACATGAAGAAATCGTAGCTGGGGGCGACGGCGGTCATGATCAGGCCCACGGCCGCGAAGCACAGGCCGGTGAGGAAGATCACCGGGATCACGGCCAGCGCCAGGGGTGAGGCGGCGAAGCCGAACAGCGCAATGACCGCCAGGATGGCGGTGCCGGCCAGGGTGGCCTTGGAGGCTGCCCACAGGAGTTCGGCGGCGACGATGTCGTCCAGGGCCACGGGGGCGTTCATGATCGCATCCCAGGTTTTCTGCACATGCATGCGCGAAAAGCCCGAGTAGAGGACCTCGAAGGTGGCCGCGTTCATGGTGGAGTAGGCCAGGGTGCCGCCGGCCAGGAAGGCGATGTAGGAGACCCCTTCCACCTCGGGAACCAGCAGGCCCAGACCGTAGCCCAGGCCCAGCATGTAGATCACCGGGTCGGCCAGGTTGCCGACGATGGAGGGCAGGGCGAGTTTGCGCCAGACCAGGAAGTTGCGCCGCCATACGGCAAAGAGCCGGGGCGTGAGGCAGGGTGGGGAAAAGGCGTTCATCAGTCGCGCAGCTCCCGTCCGGTGAGCTTGAGGAAGACGTCTTCCAGGTTGGCCGGTCGGTGCAGGGTGCGCAGGCCCGGCTGGTGGGCCAGGTGGGCGAGCAGCGGGGCCGCGTCGTCGGTGTAGCAGAAGGCCGTTTCGCCGCTGATCTCGCAGCGCTGGCTGTAGTCCGCCGCATGGCGGGCCGCCCATGCGGCGGCGCCGCTGGCGGTGGCGGGACTGTCCCCTGCCCAGTCGCCGAAGACTTCCACCACCTGAGGTTCGATGTGGGCGGCGATCACCTCCCGGGGGCTGCCTTCGACGAGGATGCGTCCCTGGTCCAGGATCGCCAGCCGGTGGGCGAGGCGCTCGGCCTCATCCATGAAGTGGGTGGTCAGCAGGATGGTGGTGCCTTCCGCAGTGAGCCGCCGCAGACGTTCCCAGATCAGGTGGCGGGCCTGGGGGTCGAGGCCGGTGGTGGGCTCATCCAGCACCAGCAGGTCGGGCCGGTTGACCAGGGCGCGGGCCAGGCTCAGGCGGCGCTTCATGCCGCCGGAGAGATCCTGGATGCGGGCGTTCTCCTTGCCTTCCAGGCCGGCGAAGGCGAGCAGCTCGGGCACCCGGGGGGCAATCTGCCCGCGGGGGATGCCGAAGTAGCCGGCAAAAACGATGAGGTTCTCGGCGCAGGTGAAATCCGGGTCCAGGCTGTCCATCTGGGGCACCACCCCGACCCGGGCCCGGGCATCCCGGGCCCGCTCGGGCACCGGCAGGCCGACCAGGGTGAGGGTGCCGCCACTGGGCTCCGTGAGTCCCAGGGCGCAGCGCAGGGTGGTGGTCTTGCCCGCACCGTTGGGGCCCAGGAGAGCAAAGCACTCTCCCGGGCGCAGGCGCAGATCGATGCCCCGCACGACTTCCCGGGCAGCGGGACCCTGGCCGAAGCGTTTCACCAGGCTTTCAATGACGAGGGGCATCAGGCAGCGGGCGGAGTCGTGTCCAGGAAGGATGGGCGGGCCAGTACTGTGGCAGCCCAGGCGGCCAGCTCCGGGTGGGCGCTGCGCCAGACCAGGTGGTTCAGCCGGAAATCCAGATAGGCCAGGGCACAGGCTGCGGCAATGTCCCCGATGGTGAGGCTGCTGCCCCCCAGACCCTTGCGGGCGGACACCCGCAGCTCCAGGGCGGCCAGGCCCCGGTGGATCTTGGTGATCTGGCGTTCGATCGTGGCGGGATCCTGCTGGGCTTCTGGGCGCCGGGTTTCCAGGAAAATGGTGACGGCCGCATCGGTGAGGCCGTCAGCGAGGGCTTCACTCTGGCGCACTGGCAGGGCGGCCAGGCGGTCTGCAGGGATCAGGGCGGGGCCACCCAGGGTTTCCAGGTAATCGGCGATGACCGGGGAGTCGAACCAGACTTCGCCATCGTCGGCCACCAGAGCGGGCACTTTCCCCAGGGGGTTGTAGTCGGGCACCGAGGTTTCGGCCAGCCAGGGGATGTCCACCTCAAGGGTGAAAGGCAGCCCCTTTTCTGCCAGGGCCACACGGATCTTGCGGGCATAGGGGCTGGTCAGGGAGGCGACGAGTTTCATGCAAGAGGTCTCCAGGCGCGTTCGATGATGGAGCGGATCACGTGCAGCTTGCCGTGAAAGAAGTGGTCGGCCCCGGGTACCACCACCACCGGCAGCTCCTGGGGCTCGGCCCAGGCCATCACGTTGGCGAGAGCCACTGTCTCATCCTTTTCTCCGTGGATCACCAGGCTGTCGGGCCGGACCGGCAGGGTCGTGTAGCTCCGGGCGCCGGTGACCTCCCCGGTGGCCGTGCCGACCAGCACGATCCGCTCTGCGGGGGTCACCCCGTCGGCAAGGCGGGCGGCCACCCGGGTCTGCACGTAGGCTCCGAAGGAGAAGCCGCCCAGGGCCAGGGGCAGGCCGCCCCAGCGGCTCTGGGCCCAGCTGATGACCGACAGCATGTCTTCGCTTTCGGCGATGCCGTGGTCGTGGGTGCCTTCGCTCTTGCCCACACCACGGAAGTTGGGGCGCAGCGCGGCGTAGCCCAGGTCGCGGAAGACCCGGGCCAGGGTGTGGGCCACCTTGTTGGTGTTGCTGCCGTGGAACAGGGGATGAGGATGACACACCAGGGCGATTCCACGGACCTGCGCGGGGGTGTCGATGAGCAGCTCGATGTGGCCGTCGTGGCCGCGGATCAGGGCGTTTTCGGTGGAGGCACGGGTCATGATCAGATCTTCAGGCGTTCGACGATACGGCCGTTCTGCAGATGTTCGGAGATGATCTCGTCCACGTCGGATTTGTCGATGGCGGTGTACCAGACATTGTCCGGGTAGACCACGAGCACGGGGCCGTCATCGCAGCGATCCAGGCAACCGGCCTTGTTGATGCGGACCTTGCCCTGGCCTTTGAGCCCCAGAGCCGCGATGCGGTCCTTGGCGTAGGTCTGCAGTTCGACCGAGCCACGGGATGCACAGCAGTCCTCACCCTCGGGACGCTGGTTGCAGCAGAAGAAGACGTGGTGCTTGAAGTAGCTCATGGGGCAACCCTCCAGAGGGCAGTATGGAATGAACGGATTATCGGCCAAGCGGCGATGGGCGGGTAGCCTGCTGCCTTGCCCGTCAGGGTTTCCTGGGGGCTGCGCCTGGGTGGCTGGCGCCCAGGAGTCCCAGATAAGCGAATACGGCGAAGGGCCACAGGCTGGCCGCCAGCTGTGTCAGACCGTGGAAGTTGAGAAAGTTGCCCCGCTGGATCAGGGCGACTTCGCTGGGCAGGAAAGGGTTTTCGGGGGCGAGATTGACCAGGGCCGTCCCGACCAGCAGGGCCATGCCGGCCAGCATGCCGTGGGTGCGGGCAGGCAGCAGCAGTCCCAGGGCCAGTAAGGCGGCTCCCGCAGCCAGGCCGATCTGGCCGCCGGGCGTGGCCCATTGAAGTGGATTGCCGGGCGCAAAGAAGCTGGCCATTGCCAGGGTCTTTGCTCCCAGCCCCAGCACAATCAGCAGCGCCAGGCTTGCGGGGCTGAACTCGCGCATCATGCAGCGGGCCGTCAGGCCCACCGCTACCAGCTGACTGGCGGCAATGGCGGCCTCCACCTTGACGAAGCGCGTCGGGTTGAACTGGAGCGGCGTGGGCAGATCCAGCAGGCGGCGCAGGTCGCCGGTGGCGAAGAGCAGGCTCTCGGGGGTCAGCAGGGTCAGCAGCCACAGGCCCAGCAAAACCAATCCGATTTCCCCGGGGTGACCCGCCACGATGACCCGGCGGCGCCAGCGGGTCAGGCCGCTGTCGGGGGCAAACAGGCGTTCCCCCCAGCGTCCGCCGGCCAGGGCCCCGAGGAGCCCGCCCAGACTGTTGCAGCCCACATCCAGGTTGGACGGTACCCGGCTGGGGAGGAAATTCTGCAGGGTTTCCACCGACAGGCTGAGACCGAAGGTGAGCAGGGCGGCCAGCGTCACCGCCCAGCCCCGGGGCAGACGGCCCAGCGCCGGTACCAGAGCGAAGCTGAAGGGCACGATCCCGATCACGTTCACCGTCAGGTCCACCCAGGTGTAGTAGCGCGGCCAGGGCGCGTCGAGAAAGTCGAACAGGGGCAGTCCCGGATCCCGCCAGCCGCTGAAGGGGTGCAGACAGGCGTAGACGACCAGCACGCCGATGGCTGCGGCGAAGTAGGCGGCGAGGGGAGAGCTGCGGCGGGGATGAGGCATCGGGAACCGGGAAAGGCACGTCAATGCTCATTGTAGGGCCGAATGTCGAGGCACACACCGGTGGCAGGCGGCCGCTGGCGGTGATCCGGCGCAGGTTTTGTGGCCGGACCCGGACTCCTCCAGAGTCGGGCGGGACAGAACGGCCTGCTTGCCTGCCGCGGCAAGGGGCGTGGGCCGGCTGCACGCAGCCCCGCCCGGGTGGGGCTTGACGGGAGGCTGCCGGCTGGCGATGGCAGGAGTTGGCTGGGAATATGCTTGGAAAAGGGCACGCGACGAAAAATAGGGCAGTTGTCATAGAGTCTCTGGACAATGCCAGTGCATACTCCGCTCATCATGAGCTCCCCTTACAAGGACACCCCCTCCGTGCTGCTGCCCCGGCGACACCTCCTGCGTGCTGGTCTGGCGTCGTCCCTTCTGCTGGGCCTGGGGGCCTGCAGAAGGGTCAGCAGTGAGCCCATCAAGTTCGCCACCAACCCCTGGCCTGGGTATGACCCGCTTTACGTCGCCCGGGACAAGGGTTATTTCGAGGAGGCGGGGCTGGCGGTGAACCTGGTGGACCTCACGTCCCTGGGGGCTTCCCGCCGGGCCTTCGAGCGGGGTCAGGTGGATGGCTGCGGGGCCACCCTGGTCGAAATCCTGCTCGCCGCTGACCAGGCGGGCCTGCGCCCGCAGATCGCCGCGGTCGTGGATTATTCCGATGGGGCAGACATGGTTGTGGGTTCGGGAGGCCTGGCCGGACCGGCCGACCTGCGTGGCCGGCGGGTGGCGATCGAGCCAGGAACCCTGCATATCCAGTTGCTGGCCCTGGCATTGGCGAGTGCAAGCCTCACGGTACGCGACGTGATCCTGGTGCCGATGCCCCAGAATGCCATGCCTGCGGCCTTTGCCGACGGCCTGGTGGCGGCGGCCGTGTGCTTTCCGCCGGAATCGAACCGTCTGCTTGAGAGTGGCGGACGGGTGATTTTCCATAGCGGTCAGGTGCCTGGGGAAATCGTTGACACCCTTGTGTTTGAAGGTGGCTTTGTGTCCCGGCGGGGCGCGGATGTGCAGGCGTTCGTCAGCGCCTACCATCGGGCGATCGATTTCATGGTCGGCAATCCGGACGAAGCCCATGGCATCATGGCCCGGCGGGGGGGCATCAGCGTCGAGGAACTGCGCGCCACCATCGCCGGCCTGCGTTATGTGAGCCGCCGGGAGCAGCCCGACCTGCTGGCGCCCGGAGGGCCGGTGGAGCGCTCCCTGAATCAGTTGCAGGATGCGATGCTGTCCCTGGCCCAATTGCGCGAGTCCCGCTCCCTGAAGGATTTCCTGATTGCCCGGGATCTGGTTGCCCTTCATGGGCAGACGGCCTGAGGCCGGTTGATGAGCGAGCCCCGTTTCCTGTCCCTGCGCTGGCGTCTGATGGTGCCCCTCCTGGCGGTCTGGCTGGGGAGTATGGTGCTGGCGGTGGCCGTGCTGTACCTGGGTATCCTGGATCGGTTTCAGGGGCTGGTGGGGCAGCACGCGCGGATGATGGCCACGGCCGTCCAGTCGGCGGCCGAAACAGCGCGGGAGCCGGAAGACCTGCACCGTTTTGTCGCTGCGCTGGGGGCATCCCGGGACATGGAAAAGGTGGTTCTGGTGGCAGGGGCGCCGCCGCGCATCCTGGCATCCAGCGATCATCGCCTGTCCGGCCAGCTGCCTGAGCACCTTGGCGATACCGACCTGGTGGGGCAACTGAGTCGTGCGCTGGAGGAGCGGAAGGGCTGGCAGCGGGTCGACCCGGCAGGCCTCCGGCTGGATCTGCTGGAGCCGGTGCTTCTCCTGACTGCAGCCAGCACAGGTGGGCGACTGGAGGCCGGTGCCCTCTACCTGCGCATGGATGCCAGCCCCCTGTGGCAGGCAGCGAAAGAGATCGTCGTGCAACTCTCCCTCTGGCTGGGGGGCATCCTCACGGCTCTGGCCAGCTTGATTTACCTGCTGCTGTCCCGGTTCGTGCTGACCCCTGCCGAGGGGCTGCGTCAAGCGCTCCTGGACAGGAAGGAGGGCCTGGTGACGGTGTCTCTGACCGCGCCGCGGCGCGATGAGCTGGGGGAGCTGGCGCTGACGCTGGACAGCCTTCTCGGAAATCTGGAGGGACGCAATCAGGAAGTGGCACGGATGACCCGCCTGTATCAAGCCCTGTCGGCGACCAATCAGGCCATCGTTCATTGCGAGGGACCGGCGAGCCTGCTGTCCGAGGTCTGCCGGATTGCGGTGGAGCAGGGACAGCTGGATCTGGCCTGGATTGGATTTGTCGATCCCGAAACGGGGGGCCTGTTGCCGGTGGCGGTGCATCGTCAGGGGGGCGTTTCCGATCCTGCTGCGCTGCATTGCTTTCTCGGCCGGGAAGGGGTTCCGGCCGCGCCCCAGGTTTTCAACGACGTCCGCACCACGCCGCTTGCTCCGGCATGCCTGGGGTGCTCCGAGCACATGCTCGACGGCGCTTTCGCGGTCTTCCCCATCCGGGGTGACGAAGGCCCTGACGGGGCCCTGGTCCTGAGAACGTGTTCACGATCCCACGGCGATACCTGAAAATACCCGGATGCGTAGCAAAAAATACCCCAGCGACATCACCCGCGAACAATTTCTGGTGATTCTGCCGATGCTCGAAGCCGTTCGGCGCAAG
>NZ_JAQUVG010000075.1 GCF_028693495.1 Zoogloea sp.
CTCCTCGGACTGCATGGCTGCAACAGCCAGCACGGGAGCGACAGGGCGGGCACCGAAATGCTGGCATGCCGCTACCGGATGCGCACTACTGATCCGGACTGCACAGGATGCATTGATCGCGACGAAGAAAAGGAAATTACCGAATGACTCTCATCAATCGAAAAAAATTGCTGTCCATGATCCCACTGTCTGAGCGGACGATCTTTAATTTAGAGCAACGCGGCGAGTTTCCGCGCCGCATCGCCCTCACCAGTAGGAATGTGGCCTGGGAACTCTCTGAGGTCGAGGCGTGGATCAAAAACCGAAAGGATTCCGGGCGCCAGGCAACCCGGCCTGGCTGTGCTCCGGCTTGAGTGCCCACGAATCGATCATATCCGCCCAGTCCTGCAACATGGCCGAACGCTGCTCGCGGTATTCGGCCTTGTTGTATACCGCCCTGACGCCCTTCTGCTCATGGGCCAGGCACTTCTCAATCCAATCCGTGTTGTAGCCCGCCTCGTGAAGCAACGTGCTCGCCGTTCGGCGCAGGTCGTGAGGGCCGAACTTATCGAGCTCCTTCCCATCCTTCTGGGCGGCCTTGTAGACCAGTTCGAGCACCCGGTTTAGCGTGGCCTCGCTCATGGGCTTGTCAGCATCGTAGCGCGACGGCAGGACGTATTCCGACCCACCTGCGAATGTCTTTAGGGCGATCAGGATATCGAGCGCCTGACGTGACAGAAAGACAAGGTGCGGGTTCCTCCCCTTCGTGCGCTCCTTCGGAATCGTCCAGAGCGCATCGACAAAGCTGATCTCTTCCCATCTGGCGCCGGTGAGCATCCCCTTTCTCACCATCGTCAGTAGCAGCAACTTGCAGGCCACCCGAAACTGCGGGCCGGCCGCCACCTTCTCCAAATACTCGTACATCAGGCCGATTTCCTCGGGAGACAAGGCTCGCTCTCGAGGCTCAAACCGGGCAATCGCTGTTGGCCGCACCAGGTCCGCCGGATTCTCGACTTTCTGCCCGCGCTCGTTTGCCCAGCGAAAGACCTGCATCACCACTTCGCGCGAATGCACGGCAGTGGCCGGGGCCCCCCGCTCCACGATCGCATCTGTCAGCGCCCGCAGATCCTCATGCGTGATCTCTTCGAGTTTCAGCTTCTCAAACTTGGGCTTGATCTCCCGCTCGTAGATCGAGCGCCGCATGTCCCGGGTGGATTCAGCCATCTGGTAGCCCCTCAGCCACTTCTCCGCCCAGGCGCCGAACGTCTGGGCGTCCTTGACCCGAGCCTTGTCGCGAGCCTTTTCCTTTGCGGGGGACTTTCCCGCCGCGATCATCTTTTTTGCCTCCCCCAGCCGTTCCCGCGCCTCAGCCAGCGTGATCCCGCCGGCCCCATAGCGGCCGAACGTGACTGTCTCCTGCCTACCGTGGATGGAGTAGTTGTACCGGAAAGAAACAGATCCAGCGGGAGTGACGGCGACGTAGAGGCCATCGCGATCATTGATTTTATAGAGCTTTTCCCGGGGCTTCAGATTGCGTAGCTTGGTATCGGTAAGCATGGTCGTAAGAAAATTCAGGGTTTCGATACCATGTCCAAAAACCCACTTTTTTATCTAAAATTTTCTTTTAAAAACAAACTGTTAGATGTTTTTAATACCATGCCTACCGGAGATCGGATGGTATGGTACCAAGCGGCATTCATGGCATGGACTGGAAGAATACCACCCGGCATACCAGAAAAAAACAATGCTTGTAGGCGCGACAACGTGCCAGCCGATGCCAAACCTAGAAACAGAAAAGCCCGCAATGACGCGGGCTTTCGGGGGTTTTGGTGCTTTTCGTTGCCGGAGCTTGCCAGATATCAGATCATTCCCACTCGATGGTTGCCGGCGGTTTGCCCGAGATGTCGTACACCACCCGGTTGATCCCGCGTACTTCATTGATGATCCGGTTGCTTACCTTGCCGAGCAGGCTGTGGGGTAGCTCGGCCCAGTGGGCGGTCATGAAGTCTTGCGTTTGCACGGCGCGCAGGGCCACCACGTATTCGTAGGTGCGGCCGTCGCCCATCACGCCGACGCTCTTGACCGGCAGGAACACCGCGAAGGCCTGGCTGGTCTTGTCGTACCAGTCGGCGGCGCGCAGCTCGTCGATGAAGATGGCGTCGGCGCGGCGCAGCAGGTCGGCGTAGTCTTTTTTGACCTCGCCGAGGATGCGCACACCCAGGCCCGGGCCCGGGAAAGGGTGGCGGTAGACCATCTCGTGGGGCAGGCCAAGGGCGATGCCCAGCTCGCGGACTTCGTCCTTGAACAACTCGCGCAGCGGCTCGAGAAGCTTGAGGTTAAGGGTTTCGGGCAGGCCGCCCACGTTGTGGTGGCTCTTGATGGCGTGGGCCTTGCCGGTCTTGGCGCCGGCGGATTCGATCACGTCCGGGTAGATTGTGCCCTGGGCCAGCCACTTGGCGCTGGGCAGCTTGGTCGCCTCGGCCTGGAAGACCTCGACGAACTCGCGGCCGATGATCTTGCGCTTGGCCTCCGGGTCGGACACACCCTTGAGGTGCCCCATGAACTGCTCGGTGGCATCCACGTGGATGACCTTGACGCCCAGGTTGCGGGCGAACATCTGCATGACCATCTCGCCCTCGTTGAGGCGCAGCAGGCCGTTGTCCACGAACACGCAGGTCAGCTGGTCGCCGATGGCCCGGTGCAGCAGGGCCGCAACCACCGACGAATCGACGCCGCCGGACAGGCCGAGGATCACTTCGTCGCTACCCACCTGGGCACGGACCTTCTCGATGGCCTCGTTCACGTAGTCGGGCATGTTCCAGTCGTGGTGGCAGCCGCAGATGTCGTGCACGAAGCGGGCGATCATCTCCTTACCCTTGATGGTATGGGTGACCTCCGGGTGGAACTGCACCGCGTAGAACTTGCGTGCCTCGTCGGCCATGGCGGCGATGGGGGTGGATTCGTTGGAGGCGATGACCTTGAAGCCCGGCGGAAGCTCGGTGACCTTGTCGCCGTGGCTCATCCAGACATCCAGCAGGCCGTGGCCTTCGTCGTTGGTCCGGTCCTGGATCCCGCGGAAGAGTTCGGAGTGGCCGCGGGCGCGGATCTCGGCGTAGCCGAACTCGCGCTTGCCGGAGCTCTCGACTTTGCCGCCGAGCTGGGCGGCCATGGTCTGCATGCCGTAGCAGATGCCCAGTACCGGCACCCCGATCTCGAAGACGGCCATCGGCGCCTTCCACTCCTCGCCCGCATAGACCGAGTTCGGGCCGCCGGACAGGATGATGCCCTCGGGCGCGAAGCTGCACACGAAGTCGTCGGACACGTCGAAGGGGTGGATTTCGCAGTACACCTGCTGTTCGCGCACACGGCGGGCGATGAGCTGGGTGACCTGGGAGCCGAAATCGAGGATCAGGATTTTCTTGTGCACAGTGGGTTCCACAGGGTGAAAACGTTGGTGGCGGATTATAGCCCGTGAGCCGGAGCGGCGGGATGTCCGGGCGGTAGCGCTGCAGGGCGGTCGATGCGCTTTGTTGCGGCCCGGCCGGCAATCTCCGGCCCCAGCCCCCGGGTAAATCACTACTCTTCATCCATCACCAAACCGGAACCCCGCCCATGCCCCCTCGACGGCCCCTGCCCGTCCACTTCCTGCGTACGGCCCTGCTGCTCGCCGGCATCCTGTCGATCGCAGTCAACCTGCGGGCACCGATCACCGGCCTTGCGCCGGTGCTAGCGATGATCCAGGGGAGCTTTGCCTTGAGCACCGCTCAGGCGGGCCTCCTCACCACGCTGCCGCTGTTGGCCTTCGCGCTGTTGTCGCCGGTGGCTCCGGTACTGGCGCGGCGTGTCGGGCTGGAGCGGGCCCTGTTCGCGGCGCTGGTGCTGATCGCCGGCGGCGTCGCACTCCGTTCGGCGGGGCCGGTGGGTTGCCTCTACGGCGGGACGGTGGTGATCGGTGCCGGCATCGCCATCGGCAACGTGCTGCTGCCCAGTTTGCTGACGCGCGATTTTCCGCAGCGCATCGCCGCCGTCACCAGTGCCTACACGCTGACGATGGGCCTCGCTGCCGCTGCCGCGTCGGCCACCGTGATTCCGCTGGCGACCCACCCCGGCCTAGGCTGGGAGGGCGCGCTGGCGGCGGTCATCGTGTTCCCGCTGGCGGCACTGGTGATATGGTGGCCCCAGTTGCGACCGCAGCCCGGCAGGTATTCCACCAACTCCGCCGCCTGGAGCGCAAGCGCCCGGGGCCAGCCGATCTGGCGCTCGGCCCTCGCCTGGCAGGTGACCCTGTTCATGGGCCTCAATTCCTTCATATATTACGTGATGATCGGCTGGCTGCCGTCCATCCTCACTGGCAGCGGCCGCTCGGCCGCCGAAGCCGGTTCGCTACATGGGGTGATGCAGCTCGCCTCGGCCTGCGCCGGCCTCCTGCTGGCCCCCGTCATCCACCGTCTGCAAGACCAGCGTGCGGCCGCCTTCGGCGTATCGCTGCTGCTCTCGCTCGGCCTGCTGGGGCTGCTTGCGCTGCCCGGATGGGCGGCCCTGTGGGTGACCTGTTTCGGCTTCGGCTCCGGGGCCTGCCTCATCCTCAGCCTGAGCTTCATGGGTCTGCGCACCCACGGCTCGGCGCAGGCCGCGGCCCTCTCCGGCATGGCCCAGAGCATCGGCTACCTACTGGCGGCCTGCGGCCCCCCGCTCGTCGGCCTGTTGCACGACCAGTCCCGGGGCTGGAGCCTGCCGCTGGCCCTGTGCCTGCTGCTCACGCTGGTGATCGCCTGGCTGGGTGCCCTGGCGGGGCGGAATGTCCGTGTTCCAGGTGAGGAGGTACCGGGGTGAGCGGGTGAGGTCCGCCTCCCCTTCCCTATACGGTCCAGCCGTCGTCCTCCAGCGTCCGGCGCTCGTGAGAGCCCTCGCGGAAGACCCACCCCCAGCGCATGTCGAAGCTGGCCATCGTCAGCCGCCGAGCCAGCACGCCCAGATGGACGTGGGCGGGGATGCAGGGCTTTGGCGAAGACGATCCTTATCATCACAGCTTGGAAAGCTCGAATCGCTCAGGCCCCCCGCAGGATGCTGAACTCGCGGAACAAGTGGTTCGGCAGCGGCACCTCCAGCCGCCAGTGGATGTTCATCGGCTTGCTGCCAGCGGCCTCTTCCAGCACCACCGGGCCGCAGGCGCGATAGGGCGTGCCCTTGGCCGTACGCACGAAAAGCTGAAAACGCCAGCCGTTGCTCGGGCTGTCGAGGTAGCGCCGGCCGGCGGGGGTTTCGGGGCTGGCGGCGTTCTGGGATTGCCAGTGAAAGCGCTCGGCACTGATGGCGTAGTCGTGGTAGGCGATGTGTTCATGGTAGCCCTCACGCTTGTCGAGGGTCACGAAGAGCAGCTCCACTTGACGCTCGTGCAAGGCCAGCACGCCAGCCTGGAAGGGCGTGCGCCGCTCGGCGTTGAGCCAGCCTACCGCCGTGAGGATTTCGCGGACCCCATAGGCAGCGTGGAGGCACAGGGGGCAATCCTCCAGGCCCGGAACGGCGCGCTGCCGCAAGCTGCTCTTCGATTGCAGGACTTCGCCGAGTTCAGCCAACTCGGCGAGGTGTTCGGGCTGTGCCCGCAGGCGCTCAAGGAAGCTTTCGCCGCTCCCCTTCTGGTGCGTCTGGCCATCGACCTGATAGGCCAGCATCTGTAACAAGTGACGGTCGGGCCCGGTTTGCGGCGCGTAGCTGGCCGCGGGTTCGGCCATCTTGAGCAGCAAGTCCGTGCGCGCCGGGTCATCCACGTGCAGTAAATCGCCAAAGCGGCGGCCAAAGTAGTCGTCCTCGGTGGCCGGGGGCGTCGTGAGCAGGCCGGCGTCGCGCTTCAGATTGGCCCAACCCGAGCGGCCGGTGCTGCGGTAGATGTCACCGAGCTCAATGGCCTGCTCGCGCAGAAAGCTCGCCAGCCGGATGGCGTTGTGCCCGCGCAAGGCGGCATAGGCCTGCAGCTCGGTGCGCAGGCGCCGCCAGTTCTGCTGCACCAGCTTTCGGAGGCTGCCCAGCACCTGCTCGCGGGCCTGGTGTTGCAGGTGGATGTGGCAGCCGGGAGGCAGGCTGCCGAAGCCCTTGTCCACCGCCTCCATGAGCTGTCTGCGCGACAGCCCAGTGAGCGTGGACAACAGGCGGTCGAAGCGGAATTCCTGCCGGTGACGGCCCACGAAATCGAGGATCAGGCAGCTTTCCTTGCCCTGCGCTAACCGCAGACCGCGGCCAATCTGCTGCTGGAACAGCACCGGGCTCTGGGTGGGACGGAGCAGCAGCAGGGTGTCGACCGTGGGCAGGTCGACGCCCTCGTTATAAAGGTCGCAGGTCACCAGTGCCGCGATCTCGCCCCGCGCCAGCATCTCCGGCGCCCGCCGGCGAGTGTCCTGGGGCGTATCGCCCACCACACACAGGGCTTTGATGCCGGCCCGGGTGAGGTAGGTGGTCATGAACTGGGCGTGGGCCACCGAAACACAGAACACCAGTGCCCTGCCCCGCGCCGGATCACCGGCCAGGCGCCGCCATTCATTCAGCACCAGGCGGGCGCGGATGTCGTTGCCGGTGACCAGCTTGTCGATGGCGGCCGCCTCCCCCGCCTGGGCCCAGGGCACACTCGAAAAATCGGTATCGTCGTCGCAGGCGTAATACTCGAAGGGGCACAGCAGCTGCTGGTCGAGGGCGTGCCACAGGCGCAGCTCGACGGCGGGTGAGCCGTCGGGCCGGTTGTCGAAGTAACCGAGGATGGGCTGGCCGTCGCTGCGCTCGGGGGTAGCCGTGAGGCCGAGCAGGATGCGCGGGCTGACCTGCCTGACGAACGCGTCGAAGCGTCCGGCGGCCAGGCGGTGGCACTCATCCACCACCACCATGTACCAATGGCCGGCGCCCCGCCAGGCGAGCAGCTCGCGGCTCGTCACGCTGTCGATGGTGGCAAACAGGTGGTCGAAGCTTTGCGGCTCGGTGCCACCCGTCAGCAGCGCACCGAAGGCATGATCGCGCAGCACTTCGCGATAGGTGCGTAGCGCCTGCCTCAGGATCTCCTCCCGGTGGGCCACGAACAGCAGACGCGGCTGCCCGCCCTGCTGGAGGCACAGGCGCCGGTAGTCGAAGGCGGCGACCACAGTCTTGCCCGTGCCGGTGGCGGCCACCTCCAGGTTGCGGCGGCGGTCGTGGTCGCGCTCCCGCTGCAACTGTTCCAGCATCTCCTGCTGGTAGGCCTTGGGGGCCAGATCGAAGAAGGTCGGGCGAGCGAGGAGCTCCTCCCCCGACTCGCGCCGCAGCGCCTCGCGGAGGGCGCTGCGGTGGGCTGGGTCGGCCGGGTCGTAGTATTGAAACTCGTTGTCCTCCCACAGGGTTTCGAAGTGGGCACAGGCCCGCTCGAAGAGATCGGGCTGGCCGCGCTGGGTGAACTTGGTGGTCCATTCCAGCCCGCCCATCAGTGCGGCGCCCGACAGGTTGGCGCTGCCCACGTAGGCCGAGCCGAAGCCAGTGCGGCGCCGGAACAGCCAGGCCTTGGCATGCAGTCGGGTACGCCGGCCATCCAGGGAGACGCGGATCTGGCAGCCCGGCAGGCGGGCCAGCGTGTCCAGCGCCAGGGCCTCGGTGGCGCCGGTGTAGGTGGTCGTGAGCACGCGGAGGCGGGTTCGCGGCTGGCCGTCGGCGCCCACTGCCGTGATGGCCTGGAGGATGTCGAGCAGCTTACGCACGCCCGAATGGGTGATGAAGCTGACCAGGATGTCCACCCGGTCGCAGGCCGCCAGCTCCCGGCGCAGCTCGGTGAGCAGCGCGGGCGAGCCCTTGCCAGCGGTGAACAGCCAGGGCGTCGCCAGCCCGGTGTCGGGTAGCGCTGGCGGGGGCGACTGGCGGTGGATGGCCTGGAGAATGCGGGCGGGCGCGGCGACCAGGTCGACGCCCCCGGCGCCCGGCGCCAGGCGCCGCTGGAGGCCGACGAGGAGGGAATTGACCAGCGCCAGCTGCTGGTGGAGCTTGTCGCTCCCCTCTCCGTGCAGGTCATCCAGAATCCGCGCCAGTTGGGAGACCAGCACCTCGGTGAGACGTGCCGGGGCGTCGTCGGCGTTGAGGACCTGAAGGCTGCGGCTGCTTTCATCGGTGCTGCAGGCAACGAGTTCGTCGAGGGAGTGGGTGAGGAGCTGGTCGTAAAGGCCATCGGGCAAGGCCATGTGTCGTCTCCTGTCGGGAGGGGAATGACGGGCGATTTTATAGGACCGCCCCTGCGGCCGAGCACCTTCGGGCACCGGACGACCTTTCCCACTGCCCATGTTCAGACGGACATCAGATTGACGAACTTGACGAGTTGTCGCAAAGTATCCCTCATGGAACGCTGGACAGGAGAATGACCATGACAGCAAAAACGCTTAAAGCACCGGAGCGACAAACCGATTTCAGCACCGTCCTCATCGATCTATTCGAGGGCCGCAGCAAGAAGCCTCCGATTGAAGCTGCCCGGCAATTTTCAAAAGCCCTTGATGATCACTTTGTAAACCTGATCATCCAAACACTCGAACAAGGGGCGGATGAAAGAGCAAAGGTCGTAGCCGCAAAAGTGCTTGAATTGACTTCGGAGCGAAAGGCCGGAGGGGGTGTGGCGCAAGCTGTTGAAGATGGGGTTCGATTCAAAAGCAGCACGCTGTCTCAACCCGAAATGCTGTCTTCCACAGAGGGTGCTGCGCGGGCTGGAATGACCCGACAAGCACTCGATGACCGCCGAAAGAACCGAACAGCTCTGGGCCTTTCAGGAAATCGACGCGGCTACAAATATCCAGATTGGCAATTTGAGGATTTGGTGTTCGGCGCCATCGGAGACGTCATGGCTGCCTTGGCCTCCCGTGATGAATGGGGCTGCTACTTGTTTTTCACCCAACCGGAACCGATGCTTGGAGGGCTGACTCCGCTAGCAGCACTAAGACTGGAGCGGCAAGCAGACGTCCTTAGTGTGGCAACAGCGATTGAAGAAGCGTAATCCATGCCAACGCCTCCGCACCTGCCAAAAACCCTGCCCACCGAAATTTTGACGGAGGCAGGTTTTTTCCGCATCGCCAAAAGAAATTATTCGACAAGCGAACCCTCCTTCAGAAATGCGAAGGTTTATCGCTTCGACGCCCCATCAGGCGAATTCGGAACCTTATATTGCGCAAGAGACTTTAAAACCTGTTTTCTTGAAACCGTCATCAGAGACCAGCCCGGCTTGAATTTGAGCCTGGCTGATTTCAAGCAGCGATGTGCTTTGTTTTTGCTGATCGACACCCAAAAATTGAAACTCGTCCCCGTGCACGGCGACGCAGCAACCCGCATGCGCTTGGATTCAGCTCATTTGCTCGGAGCCGACTACAGCTATACGCAAGCACTATCGAAAGCCATCCACGATCACGCAGACCAGGCTCATGGAATCGTTTATCGGTCCCGGTTCGACAGCAGCCAAATGGCGCTGGTCCTGTTTGATCGGGCCAAACCTTTTGCTCGGCTTTTCCCAAACAGCCAACCGGTCAGTTTTGAAGACGCCCCCGAACTAACCGATGCAGTTCGGTCAACAGTTCCGTTTGCGCTGATCTAGGGCTCACTCGTCGCCCAATCCCCAGCACCCCATCGGCAAGCAGATCGCCGCCATCGGGCTGATCTACAACCTGACCGTCGTTACCCGCAACACCGCCGGCTTCGCACAAAATCGGCGTCCGTCTGCTGAATCCCTTTACCTGAGCCTGCTCGCGGGCGACGCTCCCCCGCGGCCCATGCGACAATTGCGCCCGCAGCCCGGCGCCGGGCTGCTTTCCATTCAGAGCCAGAACACCGCAGGGCCCGCCACTTGAAACCGCAAAAGCAGCCGAAACAAGACATTCAGGGTGATCCGTTCGCCGGCCACACCCCGATGATGGTCCAATATTTACGCATCAAGCAGGACCACCCCGACACCCTCCTCTTCTACCGCATGGGCGACTTCTACGAGCTGTTCTTCGAGGACGCCGAGAAGGCCGCGCGGCTGATGGACATCACGCTCACCACCCGCGGTTCGTCCGCCGGCCAGCCGATCAAGATGGCCGGGGTGCCCCACCATGCGGTCGAGCAATACTTGGCGCGGCTGGTCAAGCTGGGCGAATCCGTGGTGATCGCCGAGCAGGTGGGCGACCCGGGCGCCACCAAGGGGCCGATGGAGCGCGCGGTGGCGCGCATCGTGACGCCGGGCACCCTCACCGACGCGGCGCTGCTCGACGACAAGGCCGATGCGCCGCTGCTGGCGCTCAACCTGCACCGGGGCGTGCTGGGCCTGGCCTGGCTCAACCTCGCCAATGGCGACTTCCGGGTGCTCGAATGCGATGCGCCGCAGCTCGCCGCCCAGTTCGAGCGCCTGCGCCCGGCCGAGGTGCTGATCCCCGACGGCCTGCGCCTGCCGCTGCTGGAGCAGCTCGCCCCCAGCCTGCGCCGGCTGGCCGACTGGCAGTTCGACGCCGAGACCGCCCGGCGCCTGCTCACCGCCCACTTCGGCACCCGCGACCTGGCCGGCTTCGGCGCCGACGAGATGCCGGTGGCCCTGGCCGCCGCCGCGGCCCTGTTCGACTACGCCCGCGCCACCCAGCGCCAGGCCCTGGCCCACATCACCGCCCTCACCGCCGAGCGCGACAGCGCCTATCTGCGCCTCGACGCCGCCACCCGCCGCAACCTCGAGATCACCGAGACCCTGCGCGGCGAGGCGGCGCCCACGCTGCTCTCCTTGCTCGACAGCTGCGCCACCAGCATGGGCTCGCGCTGGCTGCGCCACGCCCTGCACCACCCCCTGCGCGACCGCGCCGCCGCGGCTCACCGTCACACGGCCGTCGGCGAGCTGGGCGAGGGCCCGGTCGAGCCGGCGCGGCGGGTGCTGCGCGGGGTGTCGGACGTGGAGCGCATCACCGCCCGGGTGGCGCTGAGAAGCGCCCGCCCGCGGGATCTTTCCGCGCTGCGCGACAGCCTGGCGCGCCTGGCCGAGCTGCGCGCCGCCCTGGGCGCGCCCCAGGCGCCGCTGCTGCAGCGGATGCTCGACGAGCTCGCCACGCCCGACGAGGCGCTGGCGCTGCTGACCCGCGCCATCGCCCCCGAGCCGTCGACGGTGCTGCGTGACGGCAGCGTGATCGCCGAAGGCTTCGACGCCGACCTCGACGAGCTGCGCGGCATCCAGACCAACTGCGGCGCGTTTTTGCTGGAGCTCGAAGCCCGCGAGCGGGAGCGCACCGGCATCGCCAACCTGAAGGTCGAATTCAACCGGGTGCATGGCTTCTACATCGAGATCTCGGCCGCCAACGCCGCCAAGGGCGAGCTGCCCGACGACTACCGCCGCCGCCAGACCCTGAAGAACGCCGAGCGCTTCATCACACCGGAGCTGAAGGCCTTCGAAGACAAGGCCCTGTCGGCCCAGGAGCGCGCGCTGGCCCGCGAGAAGCTGCTGTATGAGGGCGTGCTCGACCAGCTTGCCGCCGATATCCCGCGCTTCCAGCGCATCGCCCGGGCCTGCGCGCTGCTCGACGGGCTGGCGGCTTTCGCCGAGGCTGCGGCCCGGTATAACTATGCGATGCCGGTGTTCAGCGACCAGCCGGGCATCGAGATCGTGGCCGGCCGCCACCCGGTGGTCGAGCGGCAAGTAGAAAACTTCATCGCCAACGACTGCCGCCTCGACCCGACCCGCCGCATGCTGCTCATCACCGGCCCCAACATGGGCGGTAAATCGACCACCATGCGCCAGGTGGCGCTGATCGTGCTGCTGGCCCACGTGGGCTGCTTCGTGCCAGCCGCCAGCGCGCGGATCGGGCCGGTGGACGCCATCTTCACCCGCATCGGCGCTTCCGACGACCTGGCCTCGGGCCGCTCCACCTTCATGGTCGAGATGACCGAGGCAGCCGCCATCCTGCATGGCGCCACCGATCAGAGCCTGGTGCTGATGGACGAGATCGGCCGCGGCACCTCCACCTTCGACGGCGTCGCGCTGGCGGTGGCGATCGCCCGCCACCTGCTCGACAAGAACCGCTGCTGGACACTGTTCGCCACCCATTACTTCGAGCTCACCCGCCTCGCCCACGACTACCCGGAGTGCGCCAACGTGCACCTCGATGCCGTCGAGCACAACCACGGCATCGTGTTTCTGCACGCGCTGGAAGAAGGCCCGGCCAGCCAGAGCTATGGGATCGAGGTGGCCGCGCTGGCGGGCATCCCGGGTGCGGTGGTGCGCGACGCCAAGCGCCGCCTGCGCGCGCTGGAGAACCGCGAGATCGACGCCGGCCCCCAGGCCGACCTGTTCGCCAGCCTGCCTGCCGACGAGCCCGCGCCGCCGGGCCACCCGGTGCTGGGTGCCCTGGCCGGGATGGATCCGGATGCCCTGACGCCCCGGGAGGCCCTGGAGGCCCTTTACGAACTCAGACGACTTGCCGCCACATGACGGGATCACTGTCCCCTGGCGCTGCCGCTCCCGGGGTACGATCCATCATGGAAGCGTCGGGAAGGGAAGGCTGATGCTGGGATGAAGGAGGACGATGGCTATTTGACGCGCATCCGCTCGGTAACGCTCTCGAGGGCCTTGCGAACGCTCTCCGCGGCCGAATCGACACCGCCAACAGCGGCGGCTTCCTGAACCACATGGTAATGAAGCACCAGAAGTCCCCGCAACTTTTCCCAGGCAATGGGATTGTCATCCTTGCACAGGCTGCTGTCGCCGCGGAGCACGGCTTCCGCGACGCCAGGCTCGAGCATATGGATGCCGCACAGCTGGGCAAGACGGGCGATTTCCATATCGATGGAGGTCAGCTCCTGATCGAAATTTTCAAAGGTGGCCATGGCGACTTCCGATTGGTTCTGAAAAGATTTTGCATCGCAACATAGAATACACGAGCCTGCTTTGGTGCCAAACATGAATATTCCCATCGACATCAGTGAACAATCCGGCATCCGTTACCTGCATTTTGGTAGCGATTGGGTCCAGGGGGCCATGCGCTTGCGCAAGCCTCACGCCCTGGAGCTGGCTTACACCCGGGACATGATGGCTGGACTGCTGTTTCGCCCCGAGCCCTGGCCAGAGCGGGTGCTCATGATCGGCCTTGGGGCAGGCTCCCTGGCCCGTTTCATCCATCATCACCTGCCCCAGACCCGTTGTACTGTGGTGGAGATTGCGCCGGAAGTCCATGGGGTAGCCCGGCAGTACTTCCGCCTGCCCGACGAGGACGAGCGTTTCGAAGTGAACATCGATGACGGCGCCCGCTTCGTGCTGAGCGACGGCCGTCAGTGGGATCTGATCGCAGTCGATGGGTTTGATCAAAATGCCCGTGCGGGGGATCTCGCCACCCAGCCCTTCTACGAAGCCTGTCGGGCCCGTCTGGCGCCAGGAGGGCTCTTGAGCGTCAATCTGTTTGGCCAGTTGCGGGGCTTCAAAACCCAGCTGACCCGCCTGCGCAAGGTCTTTGCCGGGCAGGTGGTGGCCCTGCCCGAGTGCGACAGTGGAAACGTGGTGGCCCTTGCCACGGCCGGCGTTCCCCAGGTCCATGCCCTGATCGATCTCCACCAGCGGGCCGTGGCACTCAAGGCTGCAACCGGTCTTGACCTGCGCCCCACCCTTCGCCAGCTCGGCAAGGCCGGGCCCCATGGGAACGGGGTCATCCACTTGTGATCGCACAAGTGCAGTCATGGCAGCGTTCCCTGCGGGCGCTGCTTTGACCGGCACAGGGAACACCCCGGCCCGCACCCTCCTTCCCCGGCCTGAAGGCCGGTCTGTTCCTTACCTTACGGCTCTGGACGGGCCGGCAGGAAAGCGGCTCGAGTGAGCCTCGTCCATCAGGCTGCCGGCGCAGGTTCCGGCGCCAGCCACAGGCAGTGGCCCTTGTTGGCTTTGGCAATTTCGGCCAGCATCTTGTTGTGGCCTTCAATTTCGTCGCTCGTCGCCCGCAGCACCTTCAGGGGCGGGCGCTCCATGGGCAGGCTGCCAGCGTGCTCGTCCGCATGGCTCGGTACGGGCTCATCCAGGGCCATGATCAGGCTTTCCTGGCCGCGGGTCATGGCCAGGTACACATCCGCCAGCAGCTCCGCATCCAGCAACGCACCGTGGAGGGTCCGGTGGGTGTTGTCGATGTCGTAGAAGGAACACAGGGCGTTCAGGGAAGCCTTTTTGCCCGGGTTCTGCTCCTTGGCCAGCTTCAGGGTGTCGATCACGCTGGGGCAGATGGCCGTCAACACCGGCTTGCCCAGCAGACCCAGCTCGTTGTTCAGGAAGCCCACATCGAAAGGGGCGTTGTGGATCACCAGTTCGCTGCCGGCGACGAACGCGCAGAATTCATCAGCGACATCCTTGAACAGGGGCTTGTCCGCCAGAAACTCCAGGGTGATGCCATGCACCGCCACGGCACCAGCGTCGATTTCCCGCTGGGGATTCACATAGACGTGGTAATGCCGACCGGTCAGCTTGCGGTCTATGACTTCAACACCTGCAATTTCAATCAGCCGATCACCGGTCTTCCAGTCCAGGCCGGTGGTTTCCGTATCCAGAACAATCTGTCTCATGCCTCGTTTTCTCCTGCGTCCACTGACCTGCCCGCCTTGCGTACGGCGTCAACTCCCTGGCGGGCCAGAGCATCGGCACGCTCGTTCTCCGTGTGACCCGCATGGCCGCGCACCCACAACCACTTGATCTGATGCAGGCTGGCGGCCGCATCCAGGGCCCGCCACAGGTCTTCGTTCTTGACCGGCGCCTTGGAGGCGGTTTTCCAGCCTCTGGCCTTCCAGCCGTGGATCCATTCGGAAATACCCTTCTGGACGTACTGGGAGTCGGTATGAACCCGCGCTGTTACCGGCCGCTTGAGGGCCTCCAGGGCACGGATCACCGCCAATAGTTCCATCCGGTTGTTGGTGGTGGCTGGCTCGCCACCCCACAGTTCCTTTTCGTGGGGGCCAGAGCGCAGGATTGCCCCCCAGCCGCCCGGCCCCGGGTTGCCTGAACAAGCCCCGTCCGTGTAAATGTCAATCTCGTCCAAAATCGCTCTCTGATGTGTTTTTGCGGGAACAGTCCCGGTCTGGCCCTCCAGACTTCTGGACCAGGGGGGCCAAGGCCCGCGCGCCGGCCTTCCGTTCCCATTTGGGCATGATCAGGCGCATCCCATGCGCCCGCTTGATGGCATGAATGATGTAGACCCCGCCCGCAATCGGCCACCATCGCTCTCCCGCCCGGTTGACCAGGGCCAGGCGGTCTATCCATTGCTGCTGCTCCACCGCCGGGATGAAGCAGCCGGATGTCTGGGCATGGGTTTCGAAACTGAGCAGGGTCAGCCAGTCCTTCAGCCGTCTCTGGGACAGATACTGCCCGTGCCAGGGATACACTCCGCTCCTGCCGGCCAGCAAACGCCGCAGACCGAACAGACTGAAAGGATTGAAGCCGCTGATCACCACGCTCCCCTCCGGCACCAGCACGCGCTCAACCTCCCTGAGTACCTGATGAGGATTGGAAGCAAACTCCAGCACATGGGGGAGAACCACCAGATCCAGGCTGCTGGCAGCAAAGGGCAGCGCGTCCTGGCTGGCTTGCACCTGAACGGCACCGGCACCCGCCCGAAACCGCAGAGGCATCCGGTTAGCCTTGAGGAAGTCGGCCTCGGGAATCCCCAGCTGGACCGCGTTATACCCGAAGATGTCACTCACCCGTTCGTCCATGCGCGCCTGCTCCCAGTCCAGCACGTGCCGTCCCAAGGGCGTGCCGAGCCAGGCATGGAGGCCGGGAAAGGATTCGAGGGGGGGCATCGGATACGTGGGGCAGCCAAAGGATTACAACGGATGGATTCAGATTGTACATGTGCGACTTGGCAGAATCCCTGCAAAGACAAGGCTTAACTCAAACTCAGCACAGACCAAGGCAAGACACCCGTTTTTCCCCGCAGGGCATCTCCTGGTTCGACGAGGCCCGGAACGCGGTAAAGCTTGAGGTGTTACGATTCACGACATGCGCGCAAAGTCAGGCACGGGCCCGGATGGGCAGGATCAGGCCCCCTCAAAAGCTGCTCGGTCACACCACCCCGGAGATGACAAAGCGGTATACAAGAAAATATCGCGTTCCTGTTGTTCGTGGCCCGAGTTTTAGAGAGTCTAAAACTGACGGATCCGAACCCCAGCAAATACGTCCCTTTCGAGGCTTTAGATAAATGCAGATCATCCCTCTTCCCGCATTTCACGATAACTATATCTGGCTGCTCCGCAACGACACCCACGCCGTCGTGGTGGATCCGGGCGATGCCTCACCGGTCATTGCCTTCCTGGAGGATCACGGGCTCAGTCTGGCAGCCATTCTGGTCACCCACCACCACCCGGATCACACCCGAGGGGTGCCAGCCCTGCTTACCCGGTATTCCGTTCCGGTTTTTGGTCCGGCCCTGGAGGAGATCGCCGGCGTCAGCCATCCGGTCAGCCAGGGTGATCAGGTGCGCTTGCCCGGACTTGATGTCACCTTAGAGGTCATGGATGTGCCCGGCCATACCGCGGGGCACGTGGCCTACCATGGAGAGGGGGCGCTGTTTTGCGGGGACACCCTGTTTGCTGCCGGGTGCGGACGCCTCTTCGAAGGCACCCCGGCCCAGATGTTCGACTCCCTGAGTCGTCTGACAGCGCTGCCCGAGGCAACCCTGACCTATTGCACCCACGAATACACTCTGTCCAATCTGGCGTTTGCCCAGGCTGTCGAACCGGACAACCCCCACATCGCCCGACGCATCACCGAATGTGGGATCCTGCGGGCTAAGGGGCTTCCCACCATCCCGTTTCCGCTGGGCGGAGAACTGCTGACCAATCCCTTCCTGCGGGTCACGCAATTGGCCGTGATCCGTCAGGCCGAACTCCACGCAGCGTGTGCCCTGGAATCCCCGGTCGCCGTGTTTGCGGCCCTGCGGGAATGGAAGAACCACTTCTGAACGTGTGAGACGTTAATGAAGCGCCCCCGCCGCAATCCGGTTGCGGCCGGATTGCTTGGCTTGGTAAAGGGCTTCGTCGGCGGAGCGGAGCAGGTTGGGTGACAGAGGGCTACCCCGCTCGGGCACCACGGTAGCCACCCCGATACTAATCGTGACAACCGGTGCGGCCGGGGAGAAACGGTGGGTGATCCTCAGCCCCTCGACCTCCGCACGCATCCCTTCAGCCACCTGCAGGGCCCCGGTGATGTCCGTATCGGGCAGGATCACCGCAAACTCCTCTCCCCCATAGCGGGCCACCACATCGGCAGGACGGCGCAGGACTCCGGACAACACCCGGGCCACGGCCTTGAGGCACTCGTCACCGACCTGGTGCCCATAGCCATCGTTGAACTGCTTGAAGTAATCCACGTCGCAGAACAGCACGGCAAGAGGTTTCCCCTGACGTCCGGCCCGCCGCCACTCCAGTCGGAGGGTCTCATCGAACTGGCGCCGGTTGGGGATGGCCGTCAGACCGTCCAGGGACGACAG
>NZ_JAQUVG010000076.1 GCF_028693495.1 Zoogloea sp.
CGATCACGGCGAGCACATCTGGGGCGGCCCCCCGGGTTCCCCGGACGAAGACGGCGACCGTTTCATCGAGATCTGGAACAACGTGTTCATGCAGTTCAACCGCGACGAGGCCGGCGTGATGCATCCGCTGCCCAAGCCCTCGGTGGATACCGGCATGGGCCTCGAGCGCATTTCCGCGGTGCTGCAGCACGTGCACGCCAACTACGAGATCGACCTGTTCCAGGCCTTGATTGCCGCTGCCGCCCGTGAGACCAGTAAGGCTGACATGGACAGCCCGTCCCTCAAGGTGCTGGCCGACCACATCCGCGCCTGCGCCTTCCTGATCGCCGACGGCGTGATCCCCGGCAACGAAGGCCGCGGCTACGTGCTGCGCCGGATCATCCGCCGCGCCATCCGCCACGGCTACAAGCTGGGCGCCCGCGCTGCCTTCTTCCACAAGATGGTGCCCGACCTGGTGGCCGAGATGGGCGAGGCCTACCCCGAACTCAAGGCTGGCGAAGCGCGCGTCACCGAGATCCTCAAGCAGGAGGAAGACCGCTTCTTCGCCACCATCGAGAACGGCATGGCGATCCTCGAAGGCGAACTGGCCGCGATGGCTGCCGCCGGCAATACCGTGTTCAACGGCGAGACCGCCTTCAAGCTCCACGACACCTTCGGCTTCCCGCTCGATCTCACCGCCGACGTGTGCCGTGAGCGCAGCGTGACCGTGGACTCCGCCGCCTTCGACGCCGCCATGGCCCGCCAGAAAGAGCAGGCCCGCGCCGCCGGCAAGTTCAAGATGGCCGCCAATCTCGACTACGACGGCCCGGCCACCACCTTCCACGGCTACGACGGCCTGGAGGCCAAGGGCAACATCCTGGCCCTCTACAAGGACGGCGTGGCGGTCAATGAGCTGGGTGAGGGTGAGATGGGCGTGGTGGTGCTCGACGACACCCCGTTCTACGCCGAATCCGGCGGCCAGGTGGGCGACCGCGGCGAGCTGCGCTCGGTGCATGGCATCTTCGCGGTCGAGGACACCCAGAAGATCCAGGCCACCGTGTTCGGCCACCACGGCGTGGTCACCACCGGCAAGCTCACGGTGGGCAACGGCGTCGCCGCCAAGGTCGACACCGCCGCCCGCGCTCGCACCGCCCGCCACCACTCGGCCACCCACCTGATGCACAAGGCCCTGCGCGAAGTGCTCGGCGCCCACGTGCAACAGAAGGGCAGCCAGGTGGACCCGGACAAGACCCGCTTCGACTTCGCCCACACCCAGCCGGTCACGGCTGAGGAGATCGCCCGCATCGAGCGCCTCGTCAACGACGAGATCCTCGCCAACGCCGCCACCGACGCTTCGGTGATGGATATCGAATCGGCCCAGAAGACCGGCGCGATGATGCTCTTCGGCGAGAAGTACGGCGACGAAGTGCGGGTGCTCACCATCGGCTCGTCGAAAGAGCTGTGCGGCGGCACCCACGTGGCCCGCACCGGCGACATCGGCCTGTTCAAGATCACCCTCGAAGGTGGCGTCGCGGCCGGCGTGCGGCGCATCGAGGCGGTGTGCGGCGACGTGGCGGTGGCCCTGGTGCAGGATCAGCAGAAGCTCCTCGATGGCGTCACCGGCGCCCTCAAGGCCCAGCCGCAGGAGGTGCTGACCCGCGTCGGCCAGGTGATCGACACCATCAAGTCCCTCGAAAAAGAACTTGCCCGCCTGAAGAGCAAGCTCGCCGCCAGCCAGGGCGACGACCTGGCCGGCCAGGCGGCCGACATCGCCGGCGCCAGGGTGCTGGCGGCGACGCTGGAAGGCGCCGACGTGGCGACCCTGCGCGAGACCCTCGACAAGCTGAAGGACAAGCTGAAGAGCGCCGCCATCGTGCTGGCCAGCGTGAGTGACGGCAAGGTGAGCCTGATCGCCGGCGTCACCAGCGATCTCACCGGCAAGGTCAAGGCCGGCGAGCTGGTCAACATGGTCGCCCAGCAGGTCGGTGGCAAGGGCGGCGGCCGCCCCGACATGGCCCAGGCCGGCGGCACCGACGCCTCGGCCCTGCCGGCGGCGCTGGCCTCGGTGGCCGGCTGGGTCGGCGCCAAGCTGGGCTGAGGCGATGAGCAGCTGGCGCTTCTGCCCCCAATGCGGCAGCCCCCTCGAGTGGGGCGAGATGGCCGGCGCCGAGCGCCAGCTGTGCTTCGCCCCCGGCTGCGGCTTCGTGCACTGGGACAACCCGCTGCCGGTGGTGGCGGCGGTGATCGAATGCGTGGACCGGGACGGCGCCATCCTGCTGGCCCGCAACCATGCCTGGCCGGACAAGATGTTCGCGCTGGTCACCGGCTTCCTCGAGCGCGGCGAAACCCCCGAAGAGGCGGTGGCCCGCGAGGTGATGGAGGAGGTCGCCCTCGACGCCGTGTCGGTGAAGCTGCTCGGCGCCTACCCGTTTGCGCGCAAGAACGAGATCATCATCGGCTACCACGTGCAGGCCCGCGGTGAGATCCGCCTCAACGAGGAGCTCGCCGAATATCGCCTGGTCCGCCCCGAGCAGCTGCGCCCCTGGCCCCAGGCCACCGGGCTGGCGGTGCGCGACTGGATGTTGTCGCGGGGCATGGCGGTGCCGGAGATCGCCGAGGGCAACCTGTTCGTGCACGCCGATCTTTGATGCGCCGACTTGAGCGGGCTTAAGCCAGACTTGGGTGCGCTCAAGTTTGACTGACGATCACTCAAGTCGGACTTGAGTTTTTGTTGCCGAAACTTGAGTGGCTTCAAGTTTAAGGTCAGTGAGTTCAAGTCTGACTTGAGTGTTTGTTGTTGAAACTTGAGTGAGCGCAAGTCTGAGCTCAGTGAGTTCAAGTCCGACTTGAACTTTTGATGCCCGGACTTGAGAGCTTTCAAGTCTGGGCTCGGCGAGTTCAAGTCCGTGGTCTGGTGGTGTGCCCATGTCCCCAGCCGCCGTGACGACTCCGCCCCGGAGCGGGCCGGCTCTCAAGAAACAAAAATAGCCGGGGCGACTCTCATGCAGTTGTCCCGATGGGGTTGATCTGAAATCCGAGCGTGGCTGCTCGGCGTTTTAGCGCGGCGATGCTGCGCTCGCGTTGTTGTTCCTCGTAGCGCTGCTGTCCCTCGTCGACGAAGGCTTCCCCACGCGTCAGCATGAAGTACACCAAGCGCGCGAGCTTGTGCGCCGTGGCGGTGTTTGCTCTGGGTTTGTCCATGCGGGTGCACAACTTCCGGTAGAAGGCGCCGAGCGCCGAGTCGCTGTGTGACAGGCTCATCGCGGCCATCTTCAGCGCCTGGCGGACCCGATTGGCCGAGCGCTTGGTCCGCGCGCTGATCACCTTGCCGCCGCTGATCTTCGTGGCCGGACACAGTCCGAGCCAGGAGCAGAAGTGTTTGACGTTGGCGAAGCGGGAGAGGTCGGTGCCCAACTCGCTGAGGATCTTCATCACGCTCTCCAGGCCCAGCCCATTGATACGCGTCAGATCACAACCGGCCCAGTTGGCCAACTGCTGACGAAGGTCGAACTGCGCACGGGCCTTGCTGCCCGTACGCGGGGTCTTGCCAACGTCCACGCAGGCAGAAGAGCGTTCAGCCAGCAAGGTCTGTAGTTTCGTGTCGCACTCGTGCAGATGTCTGGCGATGTCGTCATACATTCCCAGTGCCTGCCCGAGCACGAACAGGTGCTCCTCGCGCCAATGACCGGTGAGCGCCCGCACGATGTCCTGCTCGCTGGCCTTGATGCGTCGGTGCCGATGCCGAGCCAAGACCGCCGGATCGCGCTGGCCGGCCACGATGTCACGGATAATCGCCTGACCGGTCTGGCCCATGACGTCGCTGATGACCTCGGTGAGTTGGATGTTCATCTGCACCAGCGCCTTTTGCATGCGCTGCACCCAACTGGCCTGCTCGGTGAGCAGAACCTCGCGGCTACGCGCCACCGCGCGCAGCACACACACCTCGCCCGCCGGGCGAAACGCCGCACGCAGCAGGCCATGGCTCATAAGCTTTTGCAGCCACTGGCAGTCGGCCACATCGCTCTTGCGTCCGGGCACGTACTTGACCTGACGCGCATCGACCAGCCACACCTTCAAACCTCGGCTCTCGAGCAGTTCATACACGGGAATCCAGTACACCCCCGTCGACTCCAGCGCCACCACATCGACCCCGCACGCCAGCAGCCACTCGGCCATCGCGTGCAGATCGTCGGTCATCGCACCGAATTCACGAACCGGTGCATCCGTGCAGTGCCCCGGCACCGCCACCCAGTGACTCGAGGCCCCGACATCGATTCCCGCTGCGTTCGGAAACACCTCGTCTTCTCGCTTGCGCATCGCCATAGCCTGCTCCACCATCGTTGATGAACGGCAGTGCCATGGGAAGCGTCGAATTCGACTCGATCTCTCAAACGGGATGCGGCTCGCGCCGCTCACCAATGTCACCGACGATTCCCGGACCATGCTCAGAGACGGGCTCGCAACACGGCGTCGGCTAACGCCGCGTGCTCGCACCAATGACGTGTCGGTCATCTCGGCACTGCCGTTCACCTTGTAACGCATCGTCGTTTCTTCAGGGACACCGGGTCCGCGCGCGGGATTGGGTTGCTCAGAGGTTCAGGCCATCGTTTTTTTACTTTGTGTCGGCAAATTTTACATTTCTGGTTTTTTTGTAAAATACAGGAGTTGTTGCGTCTTTGCTTTTTGAGTGTATTTGACTGATTTTTTTGAGTTTATTTATCCGTTCCGGCTTTTTAAGCCTTCGGGTACGGCTCTTGCTTTTGTATTTTGGCGTTTTAACAAAAGCAACCATCAGACAGCAAGCGAAAACAACCCATGAAAACCATCCACAAGCTCATTTCCGGCATCACCCTCGCGCTGGCCTGCACGGCCGCCAGCGCTGCCGTCATCAACTTTGATTCGCAGATCGCTCCCGGCACCGTTGGGCCCAATAACGGTTTTGGCTTCACCGACTCCGGCTTCGTGTTCAGCCAGAACATGGACGTGATCGACGTCAGCCCCACGGGGGGGGGGTGGAGTACCGGGGTCGGCAGCGGGCACAGTGGCAAGTTTGCGGCCCTCAACAACTACTATGGCAACATGGTCATGACCCAGGTGGGCGGGGGCACTTTCTCCGTCCAGGATCTGTGGCTCAACGGCTGGCAGGGGCAGCTCACCTCCGTCACCATCGAGGGTCTGCTGGCTGGCGCGGTGACCGATAGCGTCAGCCTCACCTTCAGCAGCCCGTGGACCAATGCCGTCCTCAATTTTGCCGCAGTGGATACGCTGCGCATCAACACCAATGGCGGCTTCCTGGTCGATGACATCCAGGTGAACGGCAGCAATGCCATCCCCGAGCCGACCTCCGCTGCGCTGCTGGGCCTGGGCCTCGCCGGCCTCGGGCTGGCCCGCCGCCGTCGGGCCTGAGCCGAAGCTGTCAGGGCATGAGCGGCCGCGCTGGCCGCCCGCCTCCGAAACGAAAACGCCCCGGGGTACGATCCCCGGGGCGTTTGCATTGAAGCGGCCGGAAAGCAGCCGGATGGCCTCAGAACGGCAGCTGCACGCCCGGCCAGACGGCCTCGATAGCGCGGCGGAAGTCGGCCTGGATGCGGGCGATGGCGGTCTCGCTGTCGGCCTCGAAGCGCAGCACCACCACCGGGGTGGTGTTGGACGGGCGGGCGAGGCCGAAGCCGTCGGCGTACTCGACGCGCACGCCGTCGATGGTCAGGATGCTCTCGGCGCCCTCGAAGCGGGCCTCGGCCTTGAGTTTGTCGACCAGCGCGAAGGGCTCGCCCTCGTTCATCTTGATGTTGAGCTCGGGGGTGCTGACGGCGTCCGGCAGGCTCTTGAGCAGCGGGTTGGCGTCGGCGTGGCGGGACACGATCTCGAGCAGGCGGGCGCCGGTGTACAGCCCGTCGTCGAAGCCGTACCAGCGTTCCTTGAAGAACACGTGGCCGCTCATCTCGCCGGCCAGCGGGGCGCCGGTCTCCTTGAGCTTGGCCTTGACCAGCGCGTGGCCGGTGTTCCACATGGTGGGCTTGCCGCCGCGGGCGGTGATCCAGCCGGCCAGGTTGCGGGTGCATTTGACGTCGTAGATGATCTCGCCGCCCGGCACGCGGGTCAGCACGTCTTCGGCGAAGAGCATCAGCTGGCGGTCGGGGAAGATGATTTCGCCATCCTTGGTGACAACGCCCAGGCGGTCGCCGTCGCCGTCGAAGGCGAGGCCGATTTCGGCGTCGGTCTCACGCAGGGCGCGGATTACGTCGGCGAGGTTCTCAGGCTTGGACGGGTCCGGGTGGTGGTTGGGGAAGTTGCCATCCACTTCGCAGAACAGCTCGACCAGTTCGCAGCCCAGACGCTTGAAGAGTTCGGGGGCCACCGCGCCGGCCACGCCGTTGCCGCAGTCCATCACGATCTTCATGGGGCGGGAGAGCTTCACGTCGCCGAGGATCTTGCCGATGTAGGCGGGCACCACGTCGGCCTGGGTGAGCTTGCCGGGGGTGGCGGCGGTGACCAGGTTGCCGTCGATGATGCGCTGGCGCAGGGCCTGGATGAGTTCGCCGAACAGGGTCTGGCCGCCCAGCACCATCTTGAGGCCGTTGTAGTCGGGCGGGTTGTGGCTGCCGGTGACCGAAACGCAGGAGTTTGTGCCCAGCTCGTAGGCGGCGAAGTAGGTGAGTGGGGTGGGCACACAGCCCACGTCGATGACATCGACACCTGCAGCACGGATGCCGTCAGCGAGGGCGCCGGCCAGCTCAGGGCCGGACAGACGGCCGTCCCGGCCCACGGCGATGGCTTTCTGGCCCCGGGTCACCGCTTCGGAACCGAGAGCGTGGCCAATGGCCTGGACTGCTTCGGCGGTCAGGGTCTTGTCCACGATGCCGCGAATGTCATAGGCCTTGAAAATCTCGGGGGCAGGAACAAACATGTGCGCTACTCCAGTAAAAAACGATTCATGAAGCCTGAATTATACGCGGTGCGTCATGGTATCCCGCTGTTCCCGGGGGGCTCTGACCCGAAGGGCGAGCTTCCGTAAAAAATGCCAGAAGTCTATGGGGGAGCCATTCCAGATGGCCGGGCCAGGGGCCACTGACAAATCCCACATGTCCGCCATCGGAGGGTTGCTCCAGGCTGACCTGGGCCGAGACGTCTTGCGGGGTGGGCAGATGGTCGGCCGGCAGGAAAGGATCGTTGCGGGGATTGATGATCAGGGTGGGAACGCGGATGCCCGACAGATGAGGTTTGCTGGAGGCTTTCTGCCAGTAGTCGTCCACGTTGCGGTAGCCGTGCAGGGGAGCGGTGACCAGATCGTCGAATTCGTAGAGCGTACGGCTCGCCAGCATGCGGGCTTGATCAAAAAGGCCGGGATACTGGAGCAGCTTGGCGGCGGCATTGCGCTTCAGGGTTGTCAGGAAATGCCGGGTATAGATCAGGTTGAATCCCTTGCCCAGAGTATGGCCTGCTGCACTCAGGTCCAGGGGGGGGCAGATCGCAGCTGCAGCTTTCAGGACTGGCCCGGCGGCGTTGCCGCGGGTCCCGAGCCAGAGCAGCAGCGCATTGCCGCCCAGAGAGACGCCCGCTCCGTAGCGGGGGATCTGGGGATGCTGGCTGGCAATCCGTTCAAGGATCCAGTCGATTTCGTCGGCATCGCCGGAGTGATAGGCCCGGGGGAGACGGTTGGGCTCACCTGAGCAGCCCCGGAAATGGGGGATCACACCGTTCCAGCCCTTGTCGCTCAGGAGGCGCATCAGGGCTCGGGCATAGGGAGAGCTGCTGGAGCCTTCGAGGCCATGGAAGAGGATGACCAGCGGCGAGCCCGGGATGTGGGGCAGCCAATCCACATCGATGAAGTCCCCGTCGGGGGTGTCCCAGCGTTCCCGCTGAAGCACGGGAAACGGCCCCTTTCGCAGCAGGGGCCAGAGGGTCTGGGCATGCCCTCCCGGTAGCCAGACGGGCGGGCGGTAGCTGCCATTAGATATCCGGTGATGGGTCAATGGACGATATGGGGGGTGTCGTGGTAGTGCAGGTTATCCGTGTCGGGCGCCGGCGCTGCGTGATGCATGACCAGACGCCAGCCCCGGGCGCCACGGCTGAAGACGTTGGTGGCGATGATGAGGGGGTGCAGGCGGTCGTCCCCTTCCACATGCACGTGCTGATGAACGCTATGGACTGCTGTGGTGGCGCTGACCCAGCGGACAGGATGGGTCGTGCTTACGGTGATGCGGGCTCCGCTGGCGAACACCTGACGCCAGGATTCACGTATGGCGTAAAGTCCCACCAGCCGGATGCTGGCTGGATGGACGCAGACGACTTCCTCTTCTTCAGACCAGATCGCCATTACCCCTCCCACGTCGGCACGGGCAAGGGCGGCGTAGAAGGCGGCTTCCGCATCGTCAGGGGTAGCAAAATCGGACGTGCTCATGGGGAGTGACCAGGGGACGGTGGACGTGACGCGGGGGCGTTGCCGCCCCCGCGCTGGCCGAAGCCTGCATCAAGGGTCAGTGATGACCCTTGGGCAGTTCGCCTCTCAAGACATATTTGGCGCCGCAGTAGGGGCAGGTGGCCTTGCCTTCGCCGGCTACGTCCAGGAAGACGCGGGGGTGGCGGGCCCACAGGGGGGCGTCGGGCATCGGGCAGTGCAGGGGCAGATCCTTGGCGCTGACTTCGATCGGCGTGCTCTTGTCCTGATTCTCGGGCATGGATTTCTCCTGGGTACGGATTCTTAGATGAAGGACAGCCAGTGTTCGTATGCGGGGGCCTTGCCGTTTACGATCTCGAAGAAGCGGGTCTGCAGCTTCTCGGTGATCGGGCCGCGGGCGCCCTCGCCGATGACGCGGCCGTCAAGCTCGCGGATCGGGGTGACCTCGGCGGCGGTGCCGGTGAAGAAGGCTTCGTCGGCGATGTAGATGTCGTCGCGGGTGATGCGCTTGGAGACCACGTCGAGACCGAACTCCTTGGCCACCTGAATCACGGAGCTGCGGGTGATGCCGGTGAGGGCAGAGGCGATCTCGGGCTCGTAGATCACGCCGTCCTTGATCACGAAGAGGTTTTCGCCGGCGCCTTCGGCCACAAAGCCGTTGGTGTCGAGGAGCAGCGCTTCGTCGTAGCCGGCTTCGGTGGCTTCCAGGTTGGCCAGGATGGAGTTGGCGTAGGTGGAGGCCAGCTTGGCGCGCGGCATGGTCACGTTGACGTGGTGGCGGGCGAAGGAGGAGGTCTTGACGCGGATGCCCTTGGTGAGGCCGTCCTCGCCCAGGTAGGCGCCCCAGGGCCAGGCGGCGATGGCCACGTGCACGGTGGCACCCTTGGTGGAAATGCCCATCTTCTCGGAGCCGTAGAAGGCGATCGGGCGCAGGTAGCAGGACTCGAGCTTGTTGGCGCGGACCACCTCCAGCTGGGCCTCCATGAGTTCATCCTTGGTGTAGGGGATGTTCATCATGTAGATCTTGCCGGAATTGAGCAGGCGCTGGGTGTGCTCGGCGAGGCGGAAGATCGCGGTGCCCTTGACGGTGTTGTACGCCCTTACCCCCTCGAAGACCGACAGGCCGTAGTGGAGGGAGTGGGTGAGCACGTGGGTGGTCGCTTCGCGCCACGGCACGAGCTTGCCGTCGTACCAGATGAAACCGTCGCGGTCTGCCATCGACATTATGGGGATCTCCAGCTGAGTTCAGTAAATTCGAGCCGTAGATTCTAGCGCATTCCGCGAAGCTGCGGACGGCCCGCCGGAAGGGGGTAAAATATGCGCTTTTAGCGTGTGGATTCGCCATGAGGACCTGGAAGCCGAATGTGACGGTGGCGGCGGTGGTGGAGCGGCAGGGGCGCTTTCTGCTGGTGGAGGAAGAGACCGAGGCTGGAGTGCGCTTCAACCAGCCGGCGGGCCATCTGGACCAGGGGGAGTCCCTGGTGGCTGCTGCAGCGCGTGAAGCCCTGGAGGAGACGGCTCACCGTTTCACACCGCAATTCCTGGTGGGCATCTACCAGTGGCCCCGCCCCGATGGGGAGATCACCTACTTGCGTTTCGCCTTCGGGGGTGCCCTGGGGGAATTCGATCCGGCCCTCCGCCTCGATGACGGCATCCTGCGGGCTGTCTGGATGGATATCGATGAGATCCGGGCCACCCAGTCCCGTCACCGCAGTCCGCTGATCCTGAGGTGTTGCGAGGATTACCTGATCGGCAGGCGTTTTCCGCTGGAGCTGATCCGGCACTATGACGCCTGAGCATGCGCGGATGGCTGCTGTTCCTGGCCCTTTCTCTGCACCTGACCCCGGTCCAGGCGCACGAGTCGGCGACGGTGTGCTTCAACTACGGCTGTCTGGTGCGGGTGGCGGTCCTCTTCCCGGAGGACATCCTCGAGGAAGCGGCGGTCAGTCTCCGAATGGCCGATACGCCGGTGGAGGAGCGTGGCATCCTCGCCCAGGTGATGGGTCGCTGGTATCGGTGGGCGGGCCTGCATACGCCCATCGCCGTGGATCGACCGGGGGATTTCCTCGACGATGGGGTCCATGGAATGATGGACTGCATCGATCATGCGGAAACCACGACCGGTTTCCTGGAGATCCTGGCGAAGCGCGGCCTGCTGCGTTTTCATGAGGTGGACCGGATCCACCGCCGGGTACGCTGGTTGTTTGCCCAGCATTTCTCGGCAGTGATCCGGGAGAAACAATCGAACATTACGGGGGAGGGGAGTCCGCTGCCCCGTTTCGTGGTGGATACCTGGTTCGGGGAGCACGGCGATCCCGCCGTGGTGTTGCCCCTGGAAGACTGGATGGATGGAGAGGGACCGAATGTCTCGTAAGGAAAAAGTCATTGTCGGCATGTCCGGCGGCGTGGATTCGTCCGTGGCGGCGCTGCTCCTCAAGCAGCAGGGCTACGACGTGGTCGGGCTGTTCATGAAGAACTGGGAAGACGATGACGACGATGAATACTGTTCCACCCGGCAGGATCTGGTGGATGTGGTGTCCGTGGCCGATGTGCTCGGGATCGAACTGGAGGTGGTCAACTTCTCCAGGGAGTACAAGGAGCGGGTGTTCGCCGATTTCCTGAAGGAGTACGAGGCTGGCCGCACGCCGAACCCGGACATCCTGTGCAACTCGGAGATCAAGTTCAAGGCGTTTCTCGATCACGCGCTGGCCCTGGGGGCGGACCGGATCGCCACGGGGCACTATGCCCAGGTGCGGGAATGGACCAATGATGGCCGTACGGAATATCAGCTCCTCAAGGCCGAGGACGGTACCAAGGACCAGAGCTACTTCCTCTACCGCCTCAACCAGGCCCAGTTGTCTAAAGTCCTCTTCCCGCTTGGCCACCTGTACAAGCGGGAGGTGCGCAAGATGGCCGAGGCAGCGGGCCTGCACGTGTTCGACAAGAAGGATTCCACGGGCATCTGCTTCATCGGGGAACGTCCCTTCCGGGAGTTCCTGTCCCGGTATCTCCCGGCCCGGCCGGGCGAGATCCGCACCCTGGAGGGGGATCGGGTGATCGGCCAGCACCAGGGCCTGATGCACCACACCATCGGTCAGCGCAAGGGGCTGCAGATCGGAGGGATCAAGGGCAACCAGGATGAGGCCGGCGAGCACGATGCATGGTACGTGGCGGCCAAGGATATGGCCAGGAACGTGCTGTACGTGGTGCAGGGGCACGACCATCCTGCCTTGCTCAAGGAGCGCATGATCGCCGCAGACCTGTCGTGGGTGTCGGGTCGTGATCCCCGGACCCACTGGGTGTACACCGCCAAGCCCCGCTACCGCACGCCGGATGCCCCCTGCGAGATCGATGTCCTGGAGGGGGGGCGGGCGGAGATTGCTTTCGCCCAGCCCCAGTGGGCGGTGACCCCTGGCCAGAGCGTGGTGATCTACGAGAGCAAGGTGTGCCTGGGAGGCGGGATCATCATCGCCTGATTTCCGGTGATACGAGCGAGAACGGGCCCACAAGGCCCGTTTTTGCATGGGTGCGCATGCACCTCAGGGGGTCTGAGCAAGCCGCAGCGGCGGATAGGACCAGTGGTTCTCCCAAGCACCCCGCACCAGGTTGGGATACTCCGCCCTGCCCAGGCTGCCGTTGTAGCGACCCAGGGCGCGGAAGAGATCGCCTTTTTCGATATCCAGGTAGTGGCGCAGGATCGTGCAGCCGAAGCGCAGGTTGGTGCGCATGTGGAACAGGTTGGTGTCCTGGTTGCCGATCAGTCGGGCCCAGAAGGGCATGACCTGCATGTAGCCCCGGGCGCCGGCACTGGAAACGGCGTATTTCTTGAAGCCGCTTTCCACCTGGATCAGGCCCAGGATCAGCTGCGGGTCCAGCCCGGCCCGGGTGGCTTCGTAGTGCACGGCCCGCAGGAGCTCTTCCCGGTATGTCTGGTCCGGGAGCCGCCTGGCCAGGCGTCCGGACATTTCGGCCAGCCAGCGGGCCTTTTCAGGGGAGCGTACAAAGCTGGGGTCGAGCGGCGCCTGGTCGGCCACGGCCGCATGCAGCGCGGCCTGGACGCTGGCAGCGAGGGGCTCGTACTGCTGGTTGCCGGCGTGCCCCGCCGCGGCCGCGCCGCCCAGCAGCAATGCCGCCAGGCTGGTGCGGACGAAGGCGGTCAGGCGACGCATGGTCAGCCCTTGAGCCTGGCGATGACGGTGGCGGCCACGTCGGCCACGGGGAGCTTGGTGGCTTCGGCGTCGCGACGGCCCTGGTATTCGACGACGCCTTCCTTCAGGCCGCGGTCGCCGATCACCACCCGGTGCGGGGTGCCGATGAGCTCGTTGTCGGCCAGCAGGGAGCCGGGACGCTCGTCGCGGTCGTCGAGGAAGGCGTCGATGCCGGCGGCGCTGAGTTCGGCGTAGAGCGCGTCGGCGACGGTGCGTACGGCTTCGGACTTGGCGTAGCCCATCGGCACGATGGCGACCTGGAAGGGGGCGATGGCGTCGGGCCAGATGATGCCGCGGGCGTCGTTGTTCTGCTCAATGGCGGCGCCGAGGATGCGCGACACGCCGATGCCGTAGCAGCCCATCTCCATGATCTGCTCCTTGCCCTGCTCGTTGAGGAACTTGCAGTTGAGGGCTTCGGCGTACTTGGTGCGCAGCTGGAAGATGTGGCCGACTTCGATGCCGCGGCAGATCTCGAGGGTGCCCTGGCCGTCGGGCGACGGGTCGCCGGCGACCACGTTGCGCAGGTCGGCCACTTCGGCTTCGGGGAAGTCGCGGCCGATGTTGACGCCGGTGTAGTGGTGGTCGTCTTCATTGGCGCCGGTGACGAAGTCGGCCATCGCGGCCACCGTGCGGTCCATCACCACACGGCCGGCAAAGCCCACCGGGCCCAGCGAGCCGGCGTTGGCGCCGAAGGCGGCGAGGATGTCGGCCGGGGCGGCGAAGGTGAGCGGGTTCTTGACGCCGGCGACCTTCTGGGCCTTGACCTCGTTGAGTTCGTGGTCGCCGCGGATGAGCAGGAGCACCGGCTTGTTGCCGGCGGCCTCGTCGCCATCGACGACGATGGCCTTGACGGTGGCGGTGGCCGGCAGCTTGAGGAAGGCGGCGAGTTCGTCGATGGTCTTGACGCCGGGGGTGTGCACCTTGGTGAGCGCAGCCGATGCCGCCGGGCGCGGCGTGGCCGGGGCGAGGGCCTCGGCCAGCTCGACGTTGGCAGCGTAGTCGGAGACGGGGCAGTAGGCGATGTCGTCCTCGCCGGTCTCGGCGATGACGTGGAACTCGTGGGAGCCGGTGCCGCCGATCGAGCCGGTGTCGGCGGCCACTGCGCGGAACTTCAGGCCGAGGCGGTTGAAGATGCGGTGGTAGGTGTCGTACATGTTGCGGTATTCGCGCTGCAGATCCTCGAAGGAGCTGTGGAAAGAGTAGCCGTCCTTCATCACGAACTCGCGCCCGCGCATCACCCCGAAGCGCGGGCGGATCTCATCGCGGAACTTGGTCTGCACCTGGTAGAAGTGCTTGGGCAGCTGGCGGTAGCTCTTCAGGTCACGGCGGACCACGTCGGTGATGACCTCTTCGTGGGTCGGGCCGACGACGAAGTCGCGGTCGTGGCGGTCCTTGAAGCGCAGCAGCTCGGGGCCGTAGAAATCCCAGCGGCCGGATTCCTGCCACAGCTCGGCGGGCTGCACCGCGGGCATCAGCACCTCGATGGCGCCGGCGCGGTTCATTTCTTCCCTCACGATCGCCTCGACCTTGCGCAGGGCGCGCAGGCCCAGCGGCATCCAGGTGTAGATGCCGCCGGCGAGGCGTTTGATCAGGCCGGCGCGCATCATCAGCTTGTGGCTGATGACTTCTGCGTCGGAAGGGGCTTCCTTGAGGGTCGAGAGGAAGAACTGGGAGGCGCGCATTGGAGGAAATCCGGATCGAAGGATTAAAGGACAGCCCGAGATTTTAGCGCGCTTCGGATCGGATGGCAGGGTCCGTTGCGGCGCACCGCAAAGGGGCGTTGTTCTTTCGCGACAGGGGGAAATGTGGAAGAATTCTGGCCAGTTCATGAATTGAAGGTTGCATCATGCTCGACCGTGAAGGCTATCGGCCTAACGTCGGCATCATTCTGGTGAATGCGCGCAACGAGGTTTTCTGGGGCAAACGGATACGAGAGCACTCCTGGCAGTTTCCGCAGGGCGGAATCAAGCACGGCGAATCGCCGGAACAGGCCATGTACCGTGAGCTCTTCGAAGAAGTCGGCTTGAAGCCGGAGCACGTCCGCATCATCGGCCGCACCCGCGGCTGGCTGAGGTATGACGTGCCGAAGCACTGGATCAAGCGCGAATGGCGCAACACCTACCGCGGCCAGAAACAGATCTGGTTTCTGCTGCGTCTGGTGGGGCGTGATTCCGACGTCTGCCTGCGTGCCAGCAATCACCCGGAGTTTGATGCCTGGCGCTGGAGTTCCTATTGGGTTCCGCTGGAAGCGGTGATCGAGTTCAAGCGGGGGGTGTATCAATCGGCCCTGGTCGAACTTGCCCGCCTGCTCTTCCGGGATCGGGTATTTGACATTCCCGAAAGCTATCGGCCGGCGGAAGTGTCGTCGGCGCCAGTGGATCGACATCACCCCCTCTGAAGTGCTGTTCCGAGCGCTCTTTGGTGTATCTGTTCCAGGTTCGAAATCACTGCTATCGTTGCCGTAATAAACGAGGCGTTCAGCCCGGATCACCCTGGTGATACCGGATTTCGATGTAGAGCCAATCGGGAGGAGACACCATGGAGCGCTTGCACTATTCGCCGATCAAACAGTTTCGCGTTCAGGGCGGAATCTGCGAAATCACCGACGCCTGGAGTATGGCCAAGGTGACGGCCAGCTCACCTGCCATCGAGGTCATGACCGACCTGCGACGAATTCCCGCCGCAACCATCCCCGTCGAGACATCTCTGTCCGAAACCAATCACGCGATGATCCTGCGGGGGGTGCGTCTGCTCTTCGTGACCGATCCGGGCAAGCGCATTGTCGGTATCGTCACGGCCAATGACCTGCTTGGCGAAAAGCCGACCCGGGTGGCCCGGGAGAGGATGATGCGTCACGAGGAACTCTCCGTGCGGGACATCATGGTGGCGACGGAGCAACTCGACGCCGTGCATCTTTCCGACGTCCTGCGTTCCGAGGTGGGGCATGTGGTTGCGACGCTCAAGGATTGTGGTCGCCAGCATGCGCTGGTGATGGAGACGGTCGAGGAGGGGGCGATGGCAGTCAGAGGCATCTTTTCTGCTTCCCAGATCGCCCGTCAGATGGGGATTCCCCTGCAGACGGCGGAAGTGGCCCGTACATTTGCCGAGATCGAGGCGGCCATCGCCCGGTAGCAGTGCTGTGGTGCGGAAGGCTGCCGGAGCGATGGCCCGGTGGAGGGGGTACGAGTTAGAATCGGCAGCCTGTTTTTCCGCGAGAGCCACCATGTCCGTGTTGTTCAACCGCTTGGTCCCGCTGGCCATGCGCGTAGTTGCTGTCTGCGTCCTGCCTGCCCTTGCCGGCTGCGCTGCTCTTGAAAAGCCTGCGTTCGAAGAACAGGTCAAGGCCGAGTGGAAAGAGTTCGAATGGACTCTTCCTCCATACCCCGTTGATGCCGATCTCATCCCCTTTCGCCCTAGCGCGGAAGCAACGGCTGCATTTTTTGTGGATGGAAGATCCCTGCGTGTGGATCCGGATGAAGTCGTTCGCTACACCCTGGTGATCCGGTCGGCGGGAGGCGCCGAGAATGTGAGCTTTGAGGGGATGCGCTGCGAGACGGCCGAGCGCAAGCTGTTTGCGATCGGTCGAAGCAAGGGGGACTGGGTCCCTTCGCGTAATGATGCATGGCAGCGCATCAGTGACAATGCCCTGAATCGTCACCACGCCTTGCTGTTCAAGGAGTTTTTCTGCCTACCCGGTTCCATCCTGCCCAGCCGGGAAGACATTCTGCGCAATCTCCGTGCCGCCAGCCGTTACTGAATCTTCTGTCCTCAAGGGAAAATAATCATGATTGATCATTTGATCGTTGGCTTCGACAAGGCGCTCAGGACAGTCTTTGCCAGTGCTCATACAGTGCGCCCCGTGCCTGGCGAACACCTGCCCGAGCCGGAGATGAGCGAGGAAGAGCGGCGCCTTGCCGCTTCCCTGATGCGGGTGAACCACTGTGGCGAGATCTGTGCCCAGGCCCTCTACCAAGGGCAGGCCCTGATGTCCAAGGATGCCGGAATCAAGCAGGCGCTGGAACAGGCGGCCCATGAAGAGACCGAGCATCTGGCCTGGACCGAGAGACGGATTGCGGAACTGGGGGGGCGCAAGAGCCTGCTCAATCCGCTGTGGTACGGGGGCTCCCTGGCCATCGGAATGCTGGCGGCCAGGTTCGGTGATGGCATCAACCTGGGTTTCCTGGCAGAAACCGAAAGGCAGGTGGAGGCCCACCTGAAGAGCCATCTGGAGCGCTTGCCGCTGCAGGATCAGCGCTCCCGGGAAATCGTTGAACAGATGAAGACCGACGAAGTCGCCCACGCGGCAACGGCCGTGCAACTGGGCGCAGTGGAGTTGCCTGCCCCGGTCAAGGCCGCCATGAAAGCCAGTTCCAGGGTGATGACAGGGGTGGCTTACTGGGTTTGAGAGAGGGCGGGCCAGAGCTTGCCCGCTCTTGGGGGTTCAGACTTCGACGATCTCCCAGGTGTGGGTGATCTCTGCAGTTTTTCCGAGCATGATGGTGGCCGAGCAGTATTTCTCGTAGGAAAGCTTGATGGCGCGCTCGACACTTTCGGATTTCAGGTTGCGTCCACTGACCGTATAGTGGAATGCAATGCGGGTGAATACCTTGGGTTCGGTTTCGGCGCGCTCTGCCTTCAGGCTGACGGCGCAGTCGGTCACATCCTGGCGACTGCGCTTGAGGATGAGGACACGTCAAAAGCGGTGCAGCCGCCGGCGCCGGCGAGCATCAGTTCCATCGGGCGTGCGGCCAGGT
>NZ_JAQUVG010000077.1 GCF_028693495.1 Zoogloea sp.
TCCTTCCCAAGCAATGAGCGAAATCAGCAATAGCGCCGACACGCCCTTCCGTACGGGCTTTGTCGCCATCGTCGGCCGTCCCAACGTGGGCAAGTCCACCCTCCTTAACCGCCTGATCGGACAGAAGATCAGCATCGTCTCCCGCAAGGCTCAGACCACCCGCCATCGGGTCACCGGCGTGCTGACCGAGGGCCGGGCCCAGTTCATCTTCGTCGATACGCCGGGCTTCCAGACCCGTCACAAGAACGCCCTCAACCGGGCCATGAACCGTACGGTAACCCAGGTCCTGTCCGATGTGGATCTGGTCCTGTTCGTGATCGAGAACGGTCGTTACGGTCCGGAGGATGAGCAGGTGGTCAAGCTGCTGCCGGAGGGGGCCAAAGTGATCCTCGTGGTGAACAAGGTGGATCTGCTGGAGGACAAGGCACGGATGCTGCCTTTCCTCCAGAAAATGAGCGCAGCCTATCCCTTTGCCGAAATCGTTCCGGTGAGTGCCGAGAAAGGGCGCAACACCGACCAGCTCATCAAGGCTGCCGAGCCTTACCTGCCTGAGAGTGAAGCCATCTTCGATGAGGACGACATCACTGACCGCAGTGAACGCTTCCTGGCGTCCGAGTTCATCCGTGAAAAGCTGTTCCGCCAGCTGGGCGAGGAACTGCCCTATGGCATGACCGTCGAGATCGAGAAATTCGAAGCCGAAGCCGGCCTGCGCCGGATCCATGCAGCGATCATTGTGGATAAAACGGCCCACAAGGCCATGGTGATCGGGAAGGGAGGCGAGCGGCTCAAGCGGATCGGCACCGAAGCCCGGGTCGAAATGGAAAGGCTGTTCGAGTCCAAGGTCTTCCTCGAACTGTGGGTCAAGGTCAAGAGCGGCTGGGCCGACGACGAGCGGGCTCTGAAGAGCCTCGGCTACGAGTAAGCGCCGGGAGGCAGTCCTTCCGTGAGCGCCCGGCAGCGCATCGACCAGCAGCCCGGCTTTGTGCTGCACAGCTATCCCTATCGGGAGACCAGCCTGATCATCGAGGTGTTCAGCCGCGATCATGGCCGGGTTGGTCTGGTGGCCAAGGGGGCACGCCGGCCCATGTCCCAGCTCAGGGGCGTCCTCATGGCTTTCCAGCCGCTCCTCATCGACTGGAGTGGAGGCGGCGAGATGAAGACCCTGGTCCGGGCCGAATGGCAGGGCGGCCAGCCGCTCCTGGGGGGGCAGGCCCTGCTGTGCGCTTACTACCTGAACGAATTGATCCTGCGGCTCATGCCCCGGGAGGATGCCCATCCGGCGCTCCATGAGGCGTATGGAGAGGCCTTGCGGGCCCTGGCGCTGACCTGTGATCCCCAGGAAGTGATCCTCCGTCGCTTCGAGCTCGCACTGCTTCAGGAGCTCGGCTATGGACTCGAGCTGGAGCAGGATTGCGACGGCCGGCCGCTCCAGCCGGAGGGGCGCTACGCCTATATAATCGAGCGCGGTGCGGTGCCTGTGGAACTGTACGGGCTGGACGATCCAGGTACCGTCACCGGCCGGACCCTGCTCGACATGGCCAGGGGCGACTTTCGCAACCCGGAATCCCTGGCTGGCAGCAAAGCCCTGATGCGCCGCCTGATTCAGCATTACCTGGGCGGACAGGTGCTCCAGTCCCGCCGCGTCTTTACCGAACTGTTTGCCTACCCCGGAGACCTCTCTTGATCGAACTCGGCGTCAATATTGACCACGTGGCCACCCTGCGCCAGGCGCGCCGTACCTGGGAGCCTGATCCTTGCTGGGCGGCGGTGGAAGCCCATCTTGGCGGTGCCGATGGCATCACCGTCCATTTGCGGGAAGATCGCCGTCACATCCAGGATGGGGACGTGCGCAAGCTCCGTGAGCTCACCCAGATCAAGCTGAACCTCGAAATGGCGGCCACCGACGAGATGGTGGCCATTGCCTGCGACATCCGTCCAGAAATGGCCATGTTTGTCCCCGAAGGCCGCCATGAGGTGACCACTGAAGGGGGGCTGGACATCCTTTCCCAGGAGGCGCGCCTGAAGGAAGTGGTGGCCCGCCTGGCGGACCGGGGGATCATGGTCAGTGTCTTCATCGATGCCGAGCTGGACCAGGTGGAGGCCGCCGCCCGCATCGGTGCCAGGGTGTGCGAGATCCATACCGGTCCTTATGCCCATGCATTTCATGCGGCAGGGCGGGATGCGGAGAGTCCGGCGGTGCTCGCCGAGATCGCCCGGGTCCGTGCAGCCGGCGCAGCGGTCCGCCAGCTCGACATGCGTTTCAATGCCGGACATGCCCTCAACTATTACAACGTGCAGCCCATCGCCCGCCTGCCCGGTATCCGCGAACTCCACATCGGTCACTCCATTGTCAGCCGCTCGGTCTTCTGTGGCCTGCGCGAGGCGGTCCGCGAGATGAAAGGCCTGATGCGGGAGGGCGCCGCCCGCGGCGAGCGTTCGTGATCCACGGGGTCGGTACCGACATCCTGCGGGTTGCCCGCATGGAAGAGGCGCTGGCCCGCCACGGGGAGCGCTTTGCCTGGCGCATCCTTGCCGAATCCGAGCGGGCGGGCTTCACGGCCGCGCTGGCCCCGGCCCGTTACCTGGCCAAGCGCTTTGCCGCCAAGGAAGCCTTCGGCAAGGCCCTGGGCACCGGCGTTGCAGTCCCCGCCACCCTGCATGCCGTACGGGTAGCGCACGATCAGCTGGGCAAGCCCCTTTTTGAATATTCCCGGTCCCTCGCAGTCCATCTTGCCGAGCGGGGGCTGGTGGCCCACCTGAGCCTCTCCGACGAGACCGACCACGTGGTGGCCTTTGCCGTGATTGAAAAGCCATGAAACCGTCCCATGCCCTTCCCGGCCCCGTCATGCTCGATGTGGTCGGTCATGAACTCACTGCCGAGGAGCGGGAAGTCCTCCAGCACCCCTTGGTCGGCGGAGTGATCCTGTTTGCCCGCAACTATGCGGAGCCCGGGCAGCTGCGTGCCCTCACGGCAGCGATCCGGGAAGTCCGGCCGATGCTGGTGATTTCGGTGGATCACGAAGGAGGGCGGGTTCAACGTTTCCGGGACGGGTTCACCCGTCTCCCTCCCATGCGCCGCCTGGGCGAAGCCTGGGACGGGGACCCGCAGCGGGCCGGGCTCCTGGCGCGTCAGGCGGGTTTCGTGCTGGCGGCGGAGCTGCGCGCCCATGGCGTGGATCTCAGCTACACCCCGGTGCTGGACCTGGACTATGGCGTCAGTACGGTCATTGGCGATCGGGCCTTTCATCGGGATCCCAAGGTTGCGGCTGAGCTGGCACGGCAATTGACCATCGGCCTCGCCGACGCCGGGCTGCGGGCCGTGGGCAAGCATTTCCCCGGGCATGGGGCGGTGGAGGCCGATTCCCATGTGGCCATTCCCGTGGATGGGCGAGGGTTCGCTGCAGTGTGGCAGGAGGATATCCAGCCCTTCCTGCTGCTCGCCAGCGTCCTGGGAGGTGTGATGCCCGCCCACGTGATCTTCGAAAAGATCGATGCCCGGCCTGCCGGGTTTTCCCCCTTCTGGCTGCAGGAGGTCTTGCGCGGTCGACTCGGATTCCAGGGGGTGATCTTCAGCGATGACCTGACCATGGAGGGCGCCTCGGTAGCGGGTGGCATCGTCGCCAGGGCCGAAGCGGCCCATCAGGCCGGATGCGACATGGTGCTGGTGTGCAACCGGCCGGAGCTGGCCGTCGAGCTTCTGGATCACTGGGCACCCGAGCTGGCGGAGGGCAGCCAGGCGCGCATCGATGCCCTGCGTCCCCGCGCGGGTACGGCGCCCGCCGATCGGGATACCCTGGCGGGCTGGGCACCTTACCTGGCTGCCCGGGACAGCCTGATGAGTCTGGCCTGATACGGAGTGACTGGCGTGCCCTTTGATGCGAAAGCCTTCCTGCGGACCCTGACGGAGGAGCCGGGTGTCTATCGGATGATCGGAGCCGGTGAGGTGGTGCTCTACGTGGGCAAGGCCAAGAACCTCAAGCGCCGGGTATCCTCCTATTTTCAGCGAACCCAGCTCAGTCCGCGCATCGCGATCATGGTGGGGCAGGTTGAACGGGTGGACACCACGGCGACCCGCTCCGAGGCCGAGGCCCTGATTCTTGAGAACAACCTGATCAAGAGTCTCGGCCCCAAGTACAACATCCTGTTCCGGGACGACAAGTCCTATCCCTACATCGCCCTGTCTGGCGGAGATTTTCCGCAGATCTACTATCACCGGGGTGGCTTCCGCAAAGGTGTGCGTTACTTTGGGCCATTTCCCAATGGCTGGGCGGTGCGGGAAACCCTGCATCTGATGCAGAAGATCTTCCGCCTGCGCACCTGCGAGGACACCACCTTCGCCAATCGCTCCCGGCCTTGCCTGCTCAATCAGATCGGGCGGTGCACGGCACCCTGTGTCGGCCTGATCGACCGGGAGGCGTACGCCGCGGACGTGAAGCTGGCGAGCCTGTTCCTCCATGGTCGGCATGGGGATGTGGTGGACGATCTGTCCCGGCGCATGCAGGAAGCCTCTGATGCACTGGCCTTCGAGAAGGCCGCCGTTTACCGGGACCAGATCCGCAACCTTCAGGCGGTGCTTCACAAACAGTTTGTCGAAAGCGCCCGGGACGAGGATGTGGACGTAATCGCCGCGGTGGAGCGGGGGGGCGTGGTGTGCGTCAACCTGGCGATGATCCGTGGTGGCCGGCACCTGGGGGACCGTCCCCTTTTTCCCAGCAACGCCCAGGGCTGCGGGCCGCTGGATGCCCTGGTGGCTTTCGTCGAGCAGCATTATCTGGATCAGTCACCGCCGGGCAAGGTCCTGGTCAACCTGGATCCGGGCGCTGTACGGGAAGCCCTGGAGGAAGTCATCGAGGGCAAGGCCATGGTCCTTGCTCCCCGCTTCGAGGCCGAGCGGGCCTGGATGGGCATGGCCGAGAACAACGCCGGCCTGGCCCTGCTGGCACGCGAGCAGGCCTCCACCCGGGGGGAACTGCGTCTTGAGGCGCTGCGGGATGCCCTGGGCCTGGACGACATCCCCGGCCGCATCGAATGCTTTGACATTTCTCACACCATGGGCGAGTCCACCGTTGCCTCCTGCGTGGTGTGGGACGGCAAGGCCATGAAACACTCCGAGTATCGCCGCTACAACATCAGCGGCATCACCCCCGGCGATGACTATGCTGCCATGCGTCAGGCCCTGACCCGTCGTTATGAGAAGGTGGCCTCTGGAGAGGGTGTGCGTCCCGACGTGATCCTGATCGACGGCGGTAAAGGGCAGATGGGCGTGGCGCGGGAGGTGCTGGCCGAACTGGGCCTCGAAAGCATCACGATGTTTGGCGTCGCCAAGGGCGAGAGCCGCAAGCCCGGCCTGGAAGAGCTGGTCTTCCCCGATGGGCGGGATCCCGTGCACATGCGTCCGGATGCGCCCGCCCTGCACCTGATTCAGGAAATCCGGGACGAGGCCCACCGTTTCGCCATCACGGGCCATCGGGCCCGGCGGGCCAAGACCCGCAACACTTCCCGGCTGGAGGACATCGCCGGAGTCGGGCCGACCCGGCGCAAGCGGCTGCTGGCAGCGTTCGGAGGCATGGACGGGGTGCGCACTGCCACGGTCGAAGATCTCTGCCGGGTGGAAGGCATCAACCGGCTGCTCGCCGAACAGATATACAATGCACTGCGCTAGCCAGTGACCGCCGACATGCTCTTCAATATTCCCAACTCCCTGACCTGGGCACGGATTGCCCTGATCCCGTTTTTCGTCGGCATCTATTATGTCCCCGAGAATGTCATCGCCGCGGAGGACCGGAATCTCATTGCGACCTGTACCTTCATCGCCGCCGCGGTGACGGACTGGTTCGATGGTTACCTCGCCCGTAGCCTGGGGCAGACCTCGGCTTTCGGCGCTTTCCTCGACCCGGTGGCCGACAAGCTGATGGTGGCGGCCGCCTTGATCGTGCTTGTGCACCTGGGGCGGGTCGACTCACTGATTGCCCTGGTCATCATCGGTCGCGAGATCACCATTTCTGCGCTGCGCGAATGGATGGCCAAGGTGGGTGCCGCCGGGAGCGTGGCGGTTGCCTTCGTCGGCAAGCTCAAAACTGCGGCCCAGATGTCTGCAATCCCGTTACTGCTCTATCAGGCCCCTCTCCTGGGTTTCGACAGCATGGGGCTGGGTACCCTCCTGATTTATGTGGCGGCAGTGCTGACCCTCTGGTCGATGGGGTACTACATGCGCTGTGCGTGGCCAGAACTCAGCAAGCGCAGCCGCTGATTGCAGAAATGTGATGAACCAGTAAATTTTACTTGACCATTAACGGTCGATAGTCTAATATTACTTTCCTCAGACGCGGGGTGGAGCAGTCTGGCAGCTCGTCGGGCTCATAACCCGAAGGTCGCAGGTTCAAATCCTGCCCCCGCAACCAGTTTCAAGCATCAAGGCCCAATCATTCAGGTGATTGGGCCTTTTTGTTTGTGCGCCCAGCATGGGCGCAGTCCTGAGGGTGCAAGTCCCTTTGTGCGTTGATCACAGCGAACGAAGTGAAGCGCAACTGCGTGAGGGTGACCGAGCGTGGGGAGGAAGCGTGGATCGTAATCTGCGAGCCGATGGACAAAAATCGGATAGAAGGCGCTGCCGAGCAGGGTGAGTGTGCAAGCAAGCATGATCGAGGGGCGCATTCCCGGAAACAATGGGCCAGGAATGCCGCGACGTGCCGGCACCGATAGGTGCAGGTCAGCGGCGCCAGACCACTAGTGTGGCGCAGATGATCGTCGCAGCGCTCGATGAGAGCTCGATCGATCTCCGCGACACTCAGTCCTTCACCCCGCATCCAGTAGCTGAAATGCGCGAGGCAACGCAAATAAGCGCTGAGGGTGTTTCTGGCATAGCGCCGGTTCTGTAGCGCCTGGATGTACAAAACGACGAGTTCGTTCAGCGGGCCGTCCGTCAGCCAGTCACGGCGGACAAGGTGTGCCAAGCAGAGGTCGGTGGGCATGGTGATCTCCTGGAGTGAGGCATGGGAGCCACAGGAAACCACCAATGATTATGCGCAGGCGAGATCCGCCACCGGAGCCTGCAGAGGTGTTGGCCACTCGCGTTTCAGGCCATGCCGCTGGAGACTCCGCATAATCGCGGACTGGACATAATTGCGGTTATGCTGAACTCGACATAACCGCAAGAACTGGCTCTTTGCCGGCTCGCTGCGCGCCGGCAAGCGGGCCGCGGCGATCATGAGCCTGATCCAGTCGGCGCGCCTCAACGGGCACGAGCCCTTCGCCTATCTGAAGGACGTCCTCACCCGCCTACCGACTCAACCCCAGAGTCGGATCGGAGAGCGGCCCGCTTGGCGAGCAACACCAATTTACGGCGGGCCACATCGAGCAGCCGGCTGTCGGTGGGATAGGCGATGGCCTTCTCCTGCACCGTGGAGTCGACGATGACGCGCTCCAGATCCTTGGGGGCAATCGCCTTGATCGAGACTGCAGTTTCGATGGTCTTGGCCAACAACTCCTCGACCCCGGCTTCACCGAGCACACGACGGAAACGCGTCAGGCCACTCGGGTCGCACGGCAGGCGGGTCTCGAAGGACTCGATCCCGCAAAAGAACTGCCAGTAAGGGTTCTCGGCCCAGCGTTGAACCACAGTCTCGTCGCTCTCGCCGAAAGCGTGCTTGAGATACAGCAAGCCCACCCTCAACCGGATCGGCAGGCGCGGCCGTCCCGCTGCACTTGTGCCCGCTACCCACCACGTGTGCTGTCGGGCCGAAGAGATCAACACCCTCGATCGCGCGCCCCTGACGATCCTTGCGAGTCAAACAGGGCGCAAGCGCCGCCTCCATCTGCGCCCACGGCATCCGCGTGGCCAGGACCGCCAGCGGGTGGCGAAGATCGATCATGGCGCCCAGCCGAGCGCGGAAAAAATCCGGGGTAGTCATCAGAAATCGGCTCTCAAAATCTTCCAGAAACTGAGCGTGATTGCACTGGAAACTGGGAGATCAGGCAAGGCCAAAATCGGTGTCAGCCCGCGTGAGGAAAGGCGGTGCAGGATTATTCAGGGGCGACTAAACAGCAAGGGCAATGCCTATGCCCCCGGAAGTGCATCATGGAAGTGTGATGCTTGATACAATCGACATAACCAGGAGGAGGGTGACGTGGCTCGATTTGTCGGCACAGTTCAAGAGTTCCATCACTTCGTCGGACCACGTCTGCGTAACGTCGTCCAGACGGCCACGGCGAAGCTGAGGAAGCAGCAAGGTGGTGTATGCCAGCACTGCGGACAGACTGCGGCGCTTGAGTCTGCTCATCGGCACGGCAAGGAGCGCAGGGTGCTCATCGAGAACGTGCTTGCGAAGCATGAGCAGGATGATGGGCTCATTGACTGCGACCTGAAGCACGTCGAGCAGGCGCTCATGGAAGCGCACCAGCCGCTCGAGGAGACGTTCATCTTCTTGTGCTCTCCCTGCCACCGCGCGTACGACGCGGAGACTCACAAGCGACGCATCAGAAAGCACACACAGAAGACTTCAGAGCCACTCAAAGTCGCTGATAGCAGCTCCACGCCGGCGGGCAAGCTGAAACGCATCAAAGGCTGGTCTAAGAAGCACTCACAGAATCCCCATCGCATCATCGTGGCCTTCCTGAAGCTCGAGAGCGAGGAGCAGGAGGTCACCCGAGCTGCACTCAAAGCTAAAGCTAATTTAGATGAGTTCGAAGGTGCGTATGCGAGCTTGAAGACAGACGCAGGGAACTCGTACGGAGACATCTTCTATGAAGAGGCGGGGCTCGTTCGCATGCATCCAGCAGCTCGAGCGGAAGTCACAAAGTACTTTGATGAAGCAAAGACATCATGAGCAATGACGGGGGAATGTACCCGGTAAATCCGGCGCTGCTTGTTGCCGTCCGGCGGGTGTCCGTTTCTGACTGAAAGGGTGCGGGGGACGGCTTAAGATCGGGTGTTTTGGCGGGTGCTCCAGCTTTCCCGCCAGGATGGGAATTCGCTTATCGGCAAAGGCTTGCTGATGTAGTAACCCTGGGCCTCATCGCAACCCAGTTCGGCAAGCTTGCGCAGGATGGTTTCATCTTCGACGCCTTCGGCAACCACGGTCAGCCCCAGGTTGTGGGCCAGGTCCACGGTGGAGCGGACGATCTGGGCATCACTCTCGACCCGGGTCATGCTCATGACAAAGGAGCGGTCGATCTTCAGCTCATGAACGGGCAGCCGCTTGAGGTAGGCCAGGGAGGAGTATCCGGTGCCAAAGTCGTCTATGGACAGTTTGAAGCCCAGCTGTGCCAGCCGGTTGAGGGTTTCTTCGGCGCGTGCCGGGTCGTCCATCGTGGCGCTCTCGGTGACCTCAAGGCAAAAGCCGGATGGTCCGACGCCGTGGCGCTCCATCAGGACGACCAGCCGCTCGGGGAACTCCAGATCCAGGAGGTCCCGGGTTGAGAGGTTGATGGCGATGCGCAGGGCTTGATCACCACTCTGCAGCATCTGCCAGTGGCGAGCCGCGGCTTCAAAGATCCAGAGGGTCAGTTGGCGGATGAAGCCCGTCTGCTCGGCAAAGGGGACGAACTCCATGGGGGGTACCAGGCCGCGCCGGGGGTGTTGCCAGCGGAGCAGGGCCTCTGCGGCAACCACTTGGCCGGTGGCCGCAGTGATCTTGGGTTGCAGGTAGAGGCGTAGCTCGTCTCCCTGCAAGGCATGGCGCAGATCGCTGAGCAGGGAAAGGTTCTGGCTGCTGCTGGAGTCGATGGCCGGGGAGTAGGGCATCACTCCGGCCGTTCTGGTTTTGGCGACGTGCATGGCCATCTGGGAGCGACTCATCACCGTGTCCGCATCGTCACCGTCCTGAGGCCAGCAGGCAATGCCCATGCTGGCGCTGAGGTCTACGGTCTGCTCTCCAAGCGCGAGGGGCGCTTCAAAGGACTGGCTGATCCGCTCAGTCAGGATCAGGCCTCCGCCGGCATCGGCCCGGGTCAGCAGAATGGCGAATTCATCTCCTCCGAGACGGGCCACCAGGTCGCCCTTGCGGTACACCTGCTGCTGCAGGCGCTGCGCCACCGCCTTCAGCAGTGCATCGCCAAAGGCGTAGCCCAAGGCGTTATTCACATGCTTGAAGCGGTCCACATTGAGGGTGATGACGACGACCGGGTGTGGTCGGTCGTCCGTGCCTTCGATGGTGGCTTTCAGGGTGTTCCGGAACTGTTCCCGGTTGGGCAGGCCAGTGAGTCGGTCCCAGTAGGCCAACTGCAGGATTTCCCTGCGCTGGCGAGCGAGGCCGTCCCGCATCTGCTCGAATCCGCGGGCGAGCTGTCCCAGCTCGTCCTGACGTCCGGTGGCCGGCACCACCACCTGGAACTGGCCCTGCTCCAGGGCTTCCGTGACTTGCATCAGGTCGTTCAGGGGGCGGGTGATGCGCCGTGCGACGATCAGGCTGCCCAGTGCAAAGAGCAGGACGCCACCGACAGTGATCAGGCCAAGCAGCCAGCGCAGTTGGCGGAAGGGAGCGGTGGCATCGGCAATCGAATGGAGGAAGACCACCTCGATCTGTCCTCCCTGGGCCTCCAGCCTGACCCGTCGGGTCAGCAGGGTGTCGTTTTCGGCTACCGGGATTTCCGTCGCATTCGGCGCAGCATTCTGGAGTTCGCGCAGCCAGGCCGGAGGAAGGGTGGAGACGCGGAAGTCTGAGCGGCTCGTCTGCACCGTGACATGGACTCCCGACAGGCGGTGCAGATCGTTGGCGAGTTCCTGGCTGATCGGAAAGCCCATCAGCACCCAGCCGATCACGGTTGGGGCTCTCACGGGGGTCATCACGAACTGGTAGGCGTGATCGTTGATCAAGGCGATCTGTCCCCGGTTGAGGCGGCTGATCGCATCTCCGAGTTTCCGGTAGACCTCCCTGTCTACGGATTCGCTGGCGGCATTGCTACCGATGACCCTGAAGGCAGGATCCAGCAGGATGGCAACCCCGGCTCCAATGCGTTCCTTGCTGTTGTCGAGGGCGGACTCGATGGTTGGCCTGTCTCCACTGGCAATCGCTGAACGAAAGCCGAAGTCGCTCGAGAGCACTGCGGTGGCTTCCTTGAGGCGGAGGGCGTTCTGGTCCAGCAGGCGCTGCCAGACCCGTTCGCCGACCTGCAGTTCGGAGGTCGTCCAGCTTCGGGCCTGGTGGGTCACTGTGGCACGCACGACTTCCTGGCTGGCGAGCTGGACGAGCAGCAGCAGGCCCACCATGGCCAGGGTGATGCGGATGGCCAGCGAGCGCCGGCGCAGGAGCGCGCTGCGGGGCATCAGCTGGGGTCGAGCCCTGTCAGGCGCATGCGCAGATCAAGGGTTTCGTTACCCACGGTGATGGCCTGCTCCATGGGGGGGCGGGAAGGGGGAAGGCGGCCATGCCAGCTACGCAGCTTGTAACTGCCGGGGGGGACATCCTTGATGACGGCTTTGCCTTCCAGACCACTGACGGCGTAGTAAGGGGTGTCTACGACCAGGATCCAGGCGAGCATCTGATCATGGATGTTGCAGCCCAAGGGAACGACCCCTGGCTGGTCGAAGATGATGGGGGTGGTCGGCGTGCCCACATACAGCTTGATCTCGAAGCGTTTTGCTGATGAGAAAGAGTACACGTGGTGGCGTACGGTATCCCTGTTGGGAAAACTGACGGGCGTTCCACGGGGTACGATCAGTACCTGGGGTACGAAGGTTTTGTCCTTCTGTGCCATCTCTGCGCTCTTGAGAGGGCGTACGGTCCTGCTTGCGTCGGGTGATTCCAGAAATACCGCACCGTTGCTCAGTCCCTTGCCCTGCTCGTTCAGGAGTTGAATCACAAGGTCGGCAGCCTGGGTGGGTGATGTGACGGTCAGTGCGCCCATCAAAAGGCACTGGATGAGGTCGGAGCGGGTCATGCTCAAGGTTCGATGGCGATCCCGCGCAGCGCTTCACCGTCTCCGATCCGGCCCACAAGCGCCGCCTTGCCGCTCTGGAGATCGAGTCGGTACAGGCGCGTCTGGCTGTCCGCTGGCGTGGTCACGGCGGCGAGAGCCAGGTTGCGGATGTCCGAGATGTCGAAGGATGCTGTTTCCAGCGGGCCAAGTCCGAGAGGGCCGACCGTAAACAAGCGCCCGCTGTTGGGGGAAATCAGCGGTTCGATGCCTTCCCGGCTTCCCTGGGTGACCAGGGTGCCCTGAGCGCCGTCGATGGCGAAGTTGGTGGTGAGCTTGTCGTCCTTCTGGTTGTAGGTGTAGCCAGCGCCGATCAGCCGTGGAGCTTGTCTGGCTGTGCTGTCGTTAGCGTCATAGCTCAGCCGTCCGTCGGGCTGGACGCCCGGGGTTCCGGTATCGCCATCCACCTGGGCGCCCGTCTCCGGGTGCAGGCGCAGATTACGCCCGCTGTCGTCCACGACCCGGATACGGTCTACGGTGGGGTTGAAGTCGAAGCCCACCTGACGTCCGCGTAGATCAAGGGATGCCGACCCGTCGCCCACGGAGCGAAGGACGCCGGTGCTGGTGTCAATGGTATAAAGCCGCCCCCGGTCCGTCAGGCCGTAGAGAACCCCCCGGGCTACCCGGTAATCGATGCCGGCCAAGTGTTCGTCCGGCGACAGTCCGCTCAGGGGTTTCTGTTCCAGCAGCTTTTCCGGCTGTCCGGCATTGAAGCGGATCAGTTGATGGCGGGCGGTGACTGCCCAGACAAACTCTTTGGTGGGCTCGCTCGGGAGGGCCAGATGGGTGCATCCCCCAAGAATCAGGGTGCCCAGAAGGAGCGCATGAAGACCGGGCAGGGATGCACGGCGGAGCGGATTCCGGCTGGGGTGCTGGATGCAATTCATCATGGGGGGCTTTCCGGATTGGTCTGGGTGGGCTGAATCGATGGTGGAAGATTACCTTATCCGCGTTGCCACGTAGATGGCGATGACAGAGGTTCGTGGTGCAGTTGGCATCCGGTACCGGCGGTCAGAGTGAAGGGCGGTGCCGGAGTGCCGGGCAGGGCCGCAGATTCAGCGCAGGGTGGCTTCGTAGCGGCGGCTGACTTCCTTCCAGTTCACCACGTTCCACCATTGGGTGGCGTATTCGCTGCGCTTGTTCTGATACTTGAGGTAGTAGGCGTGCTCCCATACATCCAGGCCCAGGATGGGTGTGCCCCGTTGGATCTCGGGCAGGTCCATCAGAGGATTGTCCTGATTGGGGGTGGAGGTGATGGCCAGCTTGCCTTCCGGGGTGACGATCAGCCAGGCCCAGCCAGAGCCGAAGCGCCCCAGGGCGGCCTGATCGAAGCGTTTCTTCATTTCGGCCAGGGAGCCGAAGGTGTCATCCACCGCTTTGGTGAGGGCTGCAGAGGGTACGCCTCCCTGGCCTGCCGGGGCCATCAGCGTCCAGAACAGGTCGTGATTGTAATGGCCGCCGCCATTGTTGCGGACTGCCACGGGATAGCGGGAGATCTGTTTCTGGAGCTGTTCCAGGGAGAGGTTAGCCAGTTCGGGGGTGGTCTTGGCCTGGGTGTTGAGATTGTCTACGTAGGCCTTGTGGTGACGGCCATGGTGGATCTCCATGGTTACCTTGTCGATGTGAGGCTCCAGGGCTTCCGGCGCATAAGGCAGGGCCGGCAGGGCAAACTGGGCGCTGGCGATGACCGGCAGAGCGGCGCCGAGTACGCTGAGGCCAATACGGGTGCAAAGGGCGAAGGGAGGCATGGTCTGGATCTCCAGTCTTGTGGATGACGAGTCGTGAAAGTACGGCGTGTTGAACCGTGATGCAATATCAATTCATGGGCCGGCTCCTGCCGCAGCTGGTGGGCGGGTTCGGGATGGCCACCAGCATCAGGGCGTTTTCCGCAGTCTCAGTTAAGGCCGCAGTTGCTCAGTGTTGGCTCCCTCCTTTAAAAAAACGTTTGACAGGTGGCTCGAATTGCCTATAATGGCGCCCTGTCACGCGGCAGTAGCTCAGTTGGTAGAGCGCAACCTTGCCAAGGTTGAGGTCGAGAGTTCGAGACTCTTCTGCCGCTCCAGAATTTCTGGCCATACTTCAAGTTTGGTCACGTGTTTAAGGCGCGATAGCAAAGCGGTTATGCACCGGATTGCAAATCCGTGTAGGTCGGTTCGACTCCGGCTCGCGCCTCCAGTTTAAGATTTGCGGCAGTAGCTCAGTTGGTAGAGCGCAACCTTGCCAAGGTTGAGGTCGAGAGTTCGAGACTCTTCTGCCGCTCCAGTACAAAGCGGAGAAAACGTTTGACGTTTTCTCCGCTTTTTTACGTCAATCAGAATTCAGGCGCCGGTCCGCTGTGAAGTGCGGCCGGCGCTTTTGCGTCAGTCCAGAAAAGCGTTGCGACTGCTTTCCAGGTGGGCAAGTTGTCGTTCCAGTGCGGCAACCTCAAGGCGGAAGCGCTGGAGGTGTATCCCGCTCAGTGGATTGTTGTTGGGTAGCGCCACCGTCAATGGGTTCTGATGAATTCCGTCGATCCTGAACTCGTAGTGGAGGTGGGGTCCGGTGCTCCATCCCGTGCTGCCCACATAGGCAATGACCTGGCCTTGCCGAACCCGGTCACCTGTCTTGAGTCCGCCTGCGTAGCCGCTCAGATGGCCGTATGCGGTGGTGTACTTGTCTCCGTGGCGAAGGATGACGAAATTGCCATAGCCGTTGCGTTGTCCGATGAACTCGACGGTACCATCCGAGGTGGCCTTGACTGCTGTTCCGTGGGGGGCTGCGTAATCCACGCCCTTGTGTTCCCGCCAGTTACCAAATACGGGGTGCTGGCGCAGGGAGAAGCCTGAACTGACCCGGGAGAACTCCAGCGGGGAGCGCAGGAAGCCCTGGGCGTGACTGCGGCCTTCCCGGTTGTAGTACTCCTCCCTGCCGTCCGGGTGGGTGTGCAGGTAGGCGGTGTGTTTTTGTCCCCGGTTGATGAATTCGGCTGCCAGGATTCTGCCCGTCCGGATGGCGCGTCCCTGGTGGTAAGCGACTTCGTAGATCACGCTGAAGCGGTCGCCTTTGATCAGGTCCGAGTGAAAGTTAATGTCGTCTCCGAATATTTCCGCCAGTTTCTCGGCGATGGCATCGGGGAGACCGGCGTTGTCCATGGCTGCGAAGAGGGAAGACTGGACGATCCCGCCCTGCATCTGAACTCGGGTGTCCAGGTTGAGGTTTTCGCTCCGCAGTTCAAGTTTTCCGTCGTGTTCTTCAAGGATGAACAGGCGATCGGTCGTGCTGTCTGTCAGTGAGGCCGAGTGGAGGCCCCCTTCTGCGCTGGTGGCCACTGTCAGCACTGTTCCCGGTTGAAGTTTGCCTGCTAGGGCTTGCCGGATGTCCGTCCGGTTGGCCTGATGCGCCAGTGTGCTCAGCACGCCCAACCGGCGTAAGGCGCTTCCCAGGCTCTCGCCGGAGCGGACTTTGTCCTGGCGGATGTAGGGGCGCTCATCATCCACAAGAACCGCGATCTTGGGGCTGCTCAGGCTGGTGAGGATGGTTTCCTTGGGAGGAAGGTTTTGACCTTGTCCAGGAACAACGGCGATGGCGGCGGCCATTCCCAGGGTTGAGATTGCTGCTGCTGCGATCAGGCGCCAGCGCTTCCTGAGGTCGCTTTCGCGCAGCTTTTTCAAGTGCGCTAGAATTATTGCCTTTTCTCCAAACATCGGACTTCTCGAGCAAAACAAGCTCATGAGTCTAACAAAAACAGCGCCTGTACAGACTTGCGCAAGGATAAATATGACTGATATTACTGCGGCTCTGGCGCTTATCAAGCGGGGCTGTGACGAGCTCTTGATCGAGGCCGAGCTTGTCGAGAGGCTCAAGAGTGATCGTCCGTTGCGCGTCAAGGCGGGGTTTGATCCTACCGCGCCTGACCTCCATCTGGGGCATACGGTCCTGATCAATAAGCTCCGGCATTTTCAGGAGCTCGGGCATCAGGTGCTGTTCCTCATTGGCGACTTCACGGGGATGATTGGTGATCCGTCCGGCAAAAATGCCACGCGCCCGCCGCTTACCCGCGAACAGGTCCTTGAGAATGCTCGGACGTATCAGGAGCAGGTGTTCAAAATCCTGGATCCTGAAAAAACGGAAGTCTGCTTTAACTCTTCCTGGATGGAAGGTCTGGGGGCTGCAGGGATGATCCGCCTGGCCTCGACGCATACGGTCGCCCGGATGCTGGAGCGGGACGATTTTGCGAAGCGTTATGGTAGTCAACAGCCCATCGCCATTCATGAATTTCTGTACCCCCTGTGCCAGGGGTACGATTCGGTGGCCATGAAGGCGGATATGGAACTCGGTGGCACGGATCAGCGCTTCAATCTGCTCATGGGGCGGGAGTTGCAGAAGCACTATGGTCAGAGGCCTCAGTGTGTCTTGACGATGCCTCTGCTGGAAGGTTTGGATGGTGTTAACAAGATGTCCAAATCTTTGGGTAACTACATCGGCATCTATGAGCCCCCCAACGAAATCTTTGGAAAAGTCATGTCGATCTCGGATGACTTGATGTGGCGTTACTATGAGCTCCTCTCTTTCCGTCCGGTTGCCGAGATTGCTGGGTTGAGGGCTTCGATTGCCGAAGGGAAAAATCCACGCGATGTGAAGGTTATGCTGGCCCAAGAACTGGTTGCCCGTTTCCATGGAGCAGCTGCCGCCGTTGCTGCCCTGGAAGATTTCGAGGCTCGTTTTCAGCGGAATGCGATTCCCGATGAGATCCCGGAGTTCGTGTTGCCGGCAGGTGCGGGTGGTCTGGGTGTTGCCACTGTGATGAAGCAGGCGGGGCTCACCGCGAGCACGTCCGAGTCCTTGCGCATGATTGATCAGGGTGGGGTGCGCCTGAACGGAGAGAAAGTTTCCGACAGGGGGTTGATGTTAAAAGAGGGTGAGGTTGTGGTTCTTCAGGTGGGTAAGCGGAAATTTGCGCGCATTACGCTTCTGTAGGTGGCTTTCGGGTTTCACTGGGAATTCAGTGGAGCTCGAAGGTTTTTAATTTTTTTGTTAAAAGAGTTTCTTCAAAAGTGTTGACGTTTTTCTGTGGGTGTTTATACTGCGCAGCTCTTTCGCTGCAGGCGGAAACGTTCCCAGAAAAAAAGAAGTGTCTGAGAAGGTTTGATGATGTGGAGGGGGTGTTGGTTTGAAGAGATTCGAGCTGGCACTGCGCAGGTGGTTTTGTGGTTGTTT
>NZ_JAQUVG010000078.1 GCF_028693495.1 Zoogloea sp.
CCCTGCAGTTCATCGTGATCAAATGGGCCGAGCAGGCCCTCGGCCTGGATCTGTCGAAAGCGTCCATGCTTCAGGGGGTGGTGGCGGTAGGCGTGGCGGTGGGCGCGATCCTGGCAGCGAGGATGATTTCCATGCGCAGCGCAGTGAGGGTGATCCCCCTGGGCATCGCGATGGGCATCATCGTCAACGTGATGATCTTCGTCACCGACATGGGACTCGCCATGGTGCTGATGATACTGATCGGCGGTTTGTCCGGGTTCTTCGTGGTGCCGATGAACGCCCTCCTCCAGCATCGGGGGCATATCCTGATGGGGGCAGGTCACTCCATCGCGGTGCAGAACTTCAACGAGAACCTGTCAATCCTGATCATGACCGGACTGTATGCAGTCATGATCAGTGCGGGCCTGTCCATCAACGTGGTGGTGATTGCCTTCGGCCTGTTCGTGGCGGGCACCATGTACATGGTCAAGCTGCGCCACGAAGCCAACCAGCGGGAGTTCGATTCGGTTGCCCAGCTGGAGGACACCCGCCACTGAAACGCAGGAGCCGCTCACCTGCCTGCACGTCCTTCGAGGACGTGCAGGCTCATTCGCTGCCATCCAGCAGGCGGTGCCGGGTCGCGTGGCGAAACATTTCGAGGGTAGAGGCAAGGCCGGTTTTCTGCCGGATCGCGGTCTGATAGTTGGCTGCGGTCTTGACGCTAAGGAACAGGCGGTTGGCAATCTCCTCGACGCTGCGCCCTGCTGCCAGCAGCCGGAAAATCTCGAACTCCCGGGGGGATAGCGCCTGATGGGCTGCTTCGTCGACCATGGATGACAAGGCTGCCGCCACATCCGGGGACAAGGGACGCCCTCCCTGGATGATCTCCCTGACCGCCTCAATGAGCTCGTCCGGTTCGCTGCTTTTGGTCAGGTAGCCATCCGCCCCCGCCTTGAAGGCCTGACTGACCATGACCGGACTGTCGTGCATCGAGAAGATCAGCACCTTCAGGCCGGGGTGCCTGGCCTTGACCCGGGAAAGGGTTTCCAGCCCTCCGCGACCGGGCATCGAGAGATCCAGCACCAGCACATCTGCTTCATGGCTGGCAAACCACTGGCAGGCAGTATCACTGTCGCCGAAGTCGGCCACCACCTCCATGTCAGACTCCACTTCCAGCAGGCGCCGGTACCCTGTCCTGACGATCGCGTGATCATCTGCCAGCGCAACCCGGATCACGACCACTCCTCTCGGACAGGTGTGACAGGGAGCCGCGCCTCCAGCCGCAAACCTGCCGAGCCCCCCTGCATCTCCCCTGGACGGATGTTCAGCTCGCCGCCCCGAGCCCAGATGCCTTCCCGGAGGGCAGCCAGGCCCGTACCCCGGCCGATGGCCTCGTCGATAGCCTCCATTCCCACCCCGTCGTCCTCCACTGTCCACTCCACCCACGCGGTGTCCGGCGCCTGGCGCACGGCCACCCTGGCCCGCCGGGGGGCGCTGTGGCGGACAATATTGGAACAGGCTTCCTGGGTCATGCGGTAGAGCATCAGGGCGGTCTCCCGGGGCAGGCTGAGATTCAGCGGCTGAACATCCAGTGCCCAGTGTATCGGGGCACCCTGCCTATCCTGCCAGCTTTCGATCACATCGTGGAGCAGTGGAGCAAGGGCCTCGCGTCCCTCACCGCACACCGGATCGCGAACATCCTTCAGCAAGGCGGTTACCCCCTGCTGGATACGCCCGCACTGGCTGCGGGCTTCCTTGAGTGCCGTCTGCACCGGATCGGCTTTGTCCGCCATGTGTCGGGACAGCAAGGCCAGTTGGGCGCGCAGGGCAGTCACATCCTGTGCCAGCTGTTCCTGCAGCCTGACTTCGATGCGCATCCGTCGCGCTTCTTCCCGGGCCTGCCACTGGAGGGACTGACGACGAGCCTGTCCATCGGCCTGATCCAGAGCCTGGCGGGAAATCCGGTGGACTCCGGCCAGCACCGCACACGCCAGGACAAGGAAGGCCAGCAGGGCACCGGCCAGATCACTGCGGGCGTCCTCGCGGGCACCGACCGGGTCAGCCAGCAGGCTGACTTCAAACCGGCGTCCATCCTGTCCCTGAAAATGAAGACGTCCCAGCTCCCGATCCTTTGGCCAGGAGTGTATCCGGGCAGGGATCAGCACCCGCCCCTGATCCACTTCTACTTGAAAATCCAGGTGCTGGAGACTGCCAGACCGGTGAATTTCCCTAAGGGCACTCAATTGGGCCTCCAGCCGGTCGGCAGGCAGCCCGTGGAGATTGGCGAGCTCCCCCACAAGGCGGGCGATCTCTTCCGCCCCCTGTCCTTCCCGCCGGAGATCCCGTCGGGTTTCAATCGCCGCGAGGGCCCACCAGAGCAGGAAGCAGGCTGCCAGGAGCAAGGCCATCCGGCGAACGAGCAGACGGCTCAGCTCCATGCCACGGCTGCCCGTCACAGGCTGTACCGCACCCCGATCCACAGGGTCCTGGGTGCTCCCGGGGCGAGGAAGGTCGAGCCCTGCTGGGGATACTCCCCTCCCAGCGACCCGAAGGGGCGGGTCTGCACATGGCCACTGGCAGAGAAGGCTGTCGCCCCCAGCTGGGCTCCGGTGCTGTACGCCCGGTCAAACAGATTGTTGATCGTGCCAAACACCTGGAGCTGACGGGTAGCCTGGTAGCGGGCATTCAGATTCACCACCGTGTAGCCGCCGGAACGCCCCGAACCCAGGTAGTAGGCACCATCAGGCTGATGCTGGTTGTTCTCGTTGCCCCGGGCGTAAGCGCCGGAGACGCCGATCAGGTCTGTCCCCAGGGAGAGCACCTCAGTGACCCGATAGCCGGCGGAGGCCTTCAGGATGTGGCGGGGAACCAGAGGGATCCGGTTGCCTTTGCGGACATTGATGGTGCCTTCCAGCCCGGGGCCCTCCTCGTTGGTGCTGTTGCCTGCGCCGCCCACCTCTTCCGGGGAACGGTAGGTGGCATCCAGCAGGGTGTAGTGAAAGGCGAGGCTGATGGGTCCCCAGACGCTGCTGGCACCGGCCTCCAGACCTTGACGACGGGTCTTGCCGAAATTCTTGAAGTAGCCGTAGCCCAGTCGGTCATCAGCAACGAAGAGGATGTCATCGTGATTGTCCGCACGGAACACGCCCAGATTCCAGCGGGTCGCGCCATGCTGCCCCCGTAGGCCCAGATCCCACGTTTTGGTAACCACCTGCCTGAGGGGAGGATCTCCCGCCATGGCGTTGGGCAGCTTGCAGGGATTTTCCGGGTTGGCACAGCCCAGCTCGATGGAGGTCGGGGTCCGGCTGCCTTGGCTGTACCCGGCATACGCGTTCCACATGCGATTCGGCGTAAATGTGATGCCGAAGGCTGGATTGAAGCGCTGGAAGCTGTGATCACCGTCGAGGGAGTCTGCACCTCCGCCCGGGTTGATCTGGTCCAGATTCTTCACCTGGGTGCGGTTGTATCGTCCGGACAGGGTCGCGTGCCAGTACGGGGTGAGGGAGAGGGTGTCGGTCGCGAACAGGCTCACCGTCTGCGTACGGCCTTTCAGATTCACTCTGGAGTCCAGCGCCTCCTCCCCTGGCCCCGCAGCCTGGGACCCGTCAGCCCAGGCCTCCACGGGAATTACGCTGCGATCCGGATGGATGTAGCCGTACTGACCGGACTGCTTGAAGTGCAGATTGCTCTGATCATAGCCAGCGCCCAGGATGAGCAGATTGCGCCTTCCCCCCAGATCCGGGGACAGGGACAACTGGCCCGCCAGTCCGAAGTTTTCCTGCATGGTCCGACTGCGGTTGATCAGGCCCGTGCAGGTTTCGTTGGGCTCATCCTTGCCTGCCGCATGGGCGAGGCAGCTGAGATAGGGGAACGGGCTGTTCGAGGTGTTTTCGCCCGGCAGATAAGGGTTGCCTTCCAGTGCGGCCTCGTTCAGATCACCGTTGTAAGTGGTGCTGGTGATGGAGCGGTAATACATGTTCCCCGAAACCAGGGCCGTGTCGCTGAGGCTGTGGCGACCCGTCAGGTTCAGGAAGAAATTGCGGTTTTTCGTCGTGTCCGGCTGGGTATAGATACTGCGGTAATCCTGCTCGAGGAGACGCACATCCTGCAGGCCGTTGCCGTTCATGCGGTTATCCGCGTAGGCGACGGTCAGGTCCAGATCGGTGCGGGCATCCTGCCACCCCACCTTGCCGAATACCTGGCGGATGTCGGAAGGGGAATTGGTACGCCACCCATTTTCATGGAAACGATGGGCGGTGAAAAACCATTCCAGTCCCTTTTCGTTGAAGCCGCCGTGTTCGAACTCCACGGAGCGTCGTCCATAAGAGCCTACGATTGCCTGCATCGAGGTACCCGCATGAGTACGCCCTTCCTTGGTCTGGATGGCCAGTGCACCACCCAGGGTGTTGAGGCCGAACAAGGGGTTCGACCCTGGCATGAGGTTCATGGAAGCGATCGCAGAACGCGGAATCAGATCCCAGCTGACCACATCCCCGAAGGGTTGATTGACCCGTACGCCATCGAAATACACGGACAAGCCTTGGGGCGTGCCCAGCAAGGGGGACGCCGTATAGCCCCGGTAGTTCACATCCATCTGGAAGGGATTTCCCTGGGTCTCATTGACATGGACCCCTCCCAGGTGCCGGTTCAGGTAGGCGGACACATCCAGAGCCTGGCTCTCCTGCAACTGGAGATCACTGACCGATTGAACCGGCGCGGCGATCATTGCGGAGGGCAACTCGAGCCCGGGCAACGGCGTCAGGCCGATCACCGTGATGGCAGGTACCGTGGTGCTGACAGGCTCCACAGCAAGGACGGGGTAACCTGCCATGCCCGCCAGGACAAGCACCAGAGGACGCAGAGGGTGAGCAGGGCGACGGTACGGCATCAAAGGGGGTCTCCAGACTTTCTTGTAATGGCTCATAGGCTAAGGTCTGACAGCCAGGCCTGCCATGGGAAAAACTCCTGACATTGAGCGCGCGGATATCAAAGGCTGCGGTTACATGCACGAACGCGTTGACGCGATGCAAAAGGCAATCATACAATGCGAATTGTTCGCATTTGTATTTATGAAATCCATTTGATCCTTGCAAGGGTGCGTCGATGCCGATTGGCCCCTCCGGAGATGAACATGACTGCTGCGCTTACGGTGCCGGAACGCCCTGCCTTCGAACTGCCCGCTCCTTTTCAGGCCCTCCCCAAGGCGGCCCGCAGCCGCTCTACGCGGCGCAACAGCCTGGGCGTGGGTATGTCCATCTTGCTGCACTGTGGGCTGGTGGCGGGAATTGTAGCCACCGTCAGCCAGAGCAGCCCTCCAGTGACACCGCCTCAGCCTTACATGACCGTGAGCCTGGTCTCACCGGCAGAAGAAAAGCCCGCGCCGCAGCCTGAACCCAAGCCCGTAAGGAAACCGGAAACCAAGATCACCCCAAAGGTGCAGTCCAAGTCCGCATCTCCTGCACCTGTCAGAACGTTGCCGACCCTGACCTCCACAGCCACCGCAAACAATCCGGTGGAGGCGACAGCTCCGACCGCGCCCTCCTCTCCGCCTGCTTCGGCCGCACCCGCCAAGGAAGCTGCGGTTGCCGTCGTTGCCCCCCGCTTCGACGCCGCCTATCTGTCCAACCCAGCCCCCGAGTACCCTCGCATCTCCCGCAAGATGGGAGAAGAAGGCCGGGTGATGCTGAAAGTCCAGGTGGGCGCAGATGGAAAGCCGGTGGACGTGATCATCTTCAAAAGTAGCGGCTATCCCCGCCTGGACGAGGTGGCCCGGGAAACCGTGCTGAATCGCTGGAGGTTCGTCCCTGCCAAGCAGGGAGATCAGGCCGTGGCCGGTGCTGTCAAGGTGCCGATCGACTTCACCCTGAGTTCCTGAACAACGCACGTTCCGCCCCCTCTTTCTTCCCTCACTTGAAACACGCCCATACCGAGCAAAGGAACTCCCCATGAACGAATCTACTTTCAGTCTTGCCCAGATCTGGGCCCAGGGAGACGGCGTCTCCCACGCAGTCGCCATCGTCCTTATCATCATGTCCGTGGCGTCCTGGGCCGTGATGATCGTCAAGGCCTGGGGGCTCATGCAGTTGCGCCAGATGAGTGCAGGCGCCAAGCAATTCTGGCATTCCACCAGCTTCGAGCAGGGCATGGCCGCCCTGACCCCTGCCACGGCTGAAAACCCCTTTCATGATCTGGCGGTTCGCAGCACCGAAGCCGCTGCCCACCACGCAACCCACCAGGACGAGTTGCACGGCGTACTCAACCTGAATGACTGGATCACCAGCAACATGCGCCAGTCCATTGAGGACACCACCAGCCGGATGCAATCCGGACTTTCGATCCTGGCTTCAGTGGGATCCACCGCCCCCTTCGTCGGGTTGTTCGGTACCGTCTGGGGGATCTACCATGCCTTGATCGGCATAGGTGCAGCCGGTCAGGCGACCCTGGACAAGGTCGCAGGCCCGGTGGGCGAAGCCCTGGTGATGACCGCTGGTGGCCTGGCGGTGGCGATCCCGGCAGTGCTCGGCTACAATGCACTGGTTCGCGGCAACAAGGAGATCCTGGGGCGCCTCAAGAATTTTGCCCACGATCTCCACGCCTATCTCGTTACCGGTGGCAAAGTGCGGAAGGCGGCCTCCAACCTCCATCATCTGTCTGTCCGGAAGGAAGCCAAATGAGCTTTGATACCGGTGGTTTTGACGATGATGGCGAGGTGATGTCGGAGATCAACATGACTCCTCTGGTGGATGTCATGCTGGTTCTGCTGATCATTTTCATCATTACTGTTCCGGTGATCAATCATGCGGTCAAGCTGGATCTCCCCAGGGCCAGCAGCCACCAGGAAGACCTGAAACCGGAAAAAATCAATCTCTCCATCAACGCGGATGGCCGTCTTTCCTGGAATGGTGAAGGTGTGGCCACTGAGGCTCTGGAGCTACGTCTGCAAAATGCGGCGGGTCGTCAGCCTCAGCCCGAGCTCCATCTGCAGGTGGACAAGCGCACCGAGTACGACCACGTAGCACAACTCCTGTCCGCTGCCAGTCGTCACGGGCTTGGCAAGGTGGCCTTCGTTACAGAGCCAGGCAAGTAAAAAGGGCACCCGTGCCACGGTACTCTGTGTGCTGTGGCTTTTTTGCTGGTGCGCCCATGCTGGGCGGACCAGCAAAACGCCTTCCCCAATTCTTGGGGAAGGCGTAACGGTCATCCGAGCCGATCCGGCCGATACCGGCCGGTGTCAGGAAATCAGCGCTCAGCCGTCAGCTGGGCGATAAAGGCGGCTTCCTTCTCCGCAGGGAAGGCATGCTTGGCAAGTACCTGCTGCACTGCCTGGGGATTGCTCCCCTGCTCTTCCACCGAAAACTCGATACCGAGGGTACGGCCGTTGGCTGCCAGAGTAAGGAAGGCGCTCCGCCAGCGCTGGGATTCAGCCAGACGCTCACGTACTTCGTGTTCATTGCGGATCAAGACACCCGCGGCCTTGAGGGAGTCCAGAAACTCTGCGTAGGACTCGTTGCAATAACTGCCCATCGACTTCTCCTGTGAAAACTGGCGATCTCGCGCCTGTATTCCACTAACGCAGGCTATTACGGTAAAGATGACAGAGTTTCAAATTTTTTTGCCATCGGTTCGGGATGGATCAAAAGTGAAACCGGGCCAGGGCAGCACGCAAGGACTCCGCATTGCCTGTCAGGGCCACAGCCTCCAGGGCAATTTCCCGGGTCGCAGCCTCGGATCTGTCTGCCATCTGGGTGATGTGCTCCACGTGGTGGGCGATTTCCTGAGCCGCGACGCTCTGCTCCCTCAGGGCGTCGGAGATGCTGCTGACCACGTGACCTACACTGTCGGTCCGGCCGGTAATACGATCGATCGATGTGCCAGCCTTGCCGGCGTGCGCCACTCCGTTTTCCACCAGGCTGACCGCATTATCGATACAGGTCAGGACGGATTCCTTGGCGCCACGCATGTCGTTCATCATCCGGCCAATTTCATCGGTGGCTGTCGTCGTCCGTTCTGCAAGCTTGCGAACCTCATCTGCCACGACGGCAAAGCCTCGCCCGAGTTCGCCCGCCCGGGCTGCTTCAATGGCAGCGTTGAGGGCCAGCAGATTGGTCTGATCGGCGATGCCCTTGATGATGGTCACCACCTCGGCAGCCCGTTCAGACTCACGGCCAAGAGCCTCGACACGCTGGGCGGCATCGCTGATGACCCCTGCGATACCGGACATCTCGCTGACTGCCGCCTTGACGACCGTGCTGCCGGACGCAGCGGCTTCACTGGAGTCCGCGGACAGTCGCCGGGCCTCTCCTGCATTGTCGGAGATCTGATTGATGGACGCGGTCATTTCCTGAACGGCTGTCGCCATCGCCGTGGTGGAGTTGTTCTGTTCGCCCACACCTTCCGCGATGGCGTGGGAAGTACTGGTGAGACGGGACGCCAGGCTCTGCAAGTTGTCCGCCGTGGTCCGTACCTCGATCAGGGTTCGGTGAAGCTCCTCCTGCATCCGGGCAACCGCTGCCAGCAAGGGGCGGCTTTCCACCATGCGTGGCTCAAAGGTGTAATCCAGATGTCCATCGGTGACCCGGTGAGCAAAGTCGGCGACCATCACGCCATCGATGACCATGGCGCGCAGCAGAAGGGCCATGTAGCACAGCAGCGCAGTTTCAACCACCACATACACTGCGTGGATCACCACCTTCCCGATGCCATCCACCTCCGGGAAGACGAAAACTCCTGCCCCCGTCGCCTGCAGCCAGGCAAAGCTCACATGATGGAGGGCGATCAGCGCTGCGGCCGCCAGCAGGGGGCGCCAGTCACAATAAAGCACCAGAAAGGCCAGCAGCACGAAGATGCCAAAATGGGCCTCTATGGTGCCCTGCGTCTGATGAATCAGCAGCGCAGAGAAAACCATGAACGCGCAGGCCACGGCGATGCGGGTCACCAGCGCACCCTGGGCCGTCCGGCTGAGCATCAGGGGCACAAGGAAAGCCGGCACCCCCACCGTCAGGGCCGCTGCCCACCTGTCCGTGATCCCTGCGATGATCAGGCACAGCAGTAGATGCCCGGCCAGCGTGGCAATGAAAAGACGATCGGCTTTGGCACGAAAGGCCGTCAAACCGTCTATGCGGGTGTGATTGACCATGTCAGCGCCGCCCTTCCCACCAGGCGGATGTCTTGCCCGGACTGCAAGCCTGACCGGCACGCACAGCCTCGACCTGCAGGGACCACAGTTGGCCCGCTGAAGCGCATAACCACAGTACCAGCACACACCACGGAAACAGCCTGGTTGCGGTCCTCTTCGAATGCCCGGATGCCCCGGGGCGAGTCTCGTTCATGCTATTTCCCTAGTAATGTCAGGTTATCCATTAACGACCGCCGGAATACTCAGCTTGAGCACGGAACAGCCGAAAAGGTGGAAAGCAGCCCGGATGAACGGTAGCTGTCAGGACAAGAGGCAGCCCAGTACCGGATTGAGCATGGCCGCGCCCAGGCGCTTGCTGCGCTCGCCGTTCCAGCCATGGATTCCATCCTGCAAGTTGGCGTTGTCCTTGAAAGGCATCTCCAGGGTCAGCGAAACACAGCCGAAATGATGCGCCACCCATTTGGAGGCGAGGCTGAGCAATTCATCGCTGAAGCACCCCGGCAGGTAACCCTGCGCCGTCTGGAAGTCGGGGCTGGCTGCCTGGAAGTCGGCAACAAAGCGTGCCTGCCGCATTCGCTGCTCCTCCGAAAAGCCTGGAACTTCTTCCGCCGTGGAGAAAAAAACGTAGGGCAAGGCCTCGTCGCCGTGGATGTCGAGAAAGAGGCCGACGCCGGTTTCCTTCATGGCATCCCGCACCAGGAGTACCTCCGGGCTGCGCTCCTGGCTTGGTGCAAGCCATTCACGGTTCAGATTGATACCGGCCGCATTGGTCCTCAGATTCCCCCGTATGGCGCCATCCGGATTCATGTTGGGAACGATGTAGAGCACCGCGTTTTCCCGGACCCGCCGGGAGACGGGATCGGCAGCATCAAGCAGGCGCTCCAGGAGTCCTTCCACGAACCATTCGGCCATGCTCTCGCCTGGGTGCTGGCGCGCAATGATCCAGACCGGCTGCTTACCGGGAGCCGGACGTCCAACGGTGATCAGGTCCAGGTCCCTTCCCTCCACGGTGGCGCCCAGGTTGCGGACGGACGCGAAGGGGGACATTTCGGCACGTCCCAGAAAGTCCAGGTGACGTTCGTGGGAATACGGCTCGAAATAGGCGTAGTAGATGCTGTTTCGCTCGGGGATGTGCTCAACGAGCAACTGCCCGTCTTCGTAACGGGTCGTGCTGATGCGGAACCAGGTACGCCGATCATATGAGGCAACGCAGCGATATCCAGGCCAGCCATCGGGATAGGCAGCCTCCGACGCGTTCTCGAACACCAGCCGGACGGGCTTGCCTGCCGCACCATGCAGACGGAAATAAAACCATTGGCGAAATGGTGCCTCCCCGTGAATGCCCTGGTCGGCACGGAGACGCAGGCGAATGTCTTCCGGGCCTGCAATGGAGAGCACTTCGATGGCGCCGGAGTCGAAATTACTGCTGATGCGGAGAGTCATGGTCAGGTCAGGCGATGAATTGAGTGAGCGCATGAAGGGCAAGACCGATGAGCCCTCCCACGAAGGTTCCGTTGAGCCGGATGAACTGAAGATCCCTGCCTACACTGACTTCAATCTCCCGGATCAGGTCCGCGTCGTTCCAGGCCCGCACCGTACTGGCAATGTGCCCCGCCAGACCCGCCCGCATCTCCGGCGCCAGGGTTTCCAGAGTGCGCTCGATGTGCTCGTTGAGGGAGTCCCGCAGGGCCGGGTTGTCGGCCAGGCTCGCACCCAAGGCTGCAGCTGCAGAGGCCAACCGACTTTTCAGGGTGGATTCAGGCTTGCTCAGGTCACGCAGCATCCATTTCCGGAGGTCATCCCACAGGTCGCGCAGGTAGGTGGCAACGGCCGGCTGAGCCAGAAAATCCCGCTTCGCCTGGTCCACCCGGGTCCGGAAGTCTTCGTCGTGCTCCAGGCGCTGGATGTAACGGGTCACCAGTTCATCGAAGGCTTTTCGGCGGGGGTGCTGCGGATCCTCCGCGATCTCGGCCAGCAGACCATGAATGCCACTGATGATACCCGCGGACACTTTTTCCCCTAGATCAGCCGGGTTCATGCCCACCAGACCCAGCATTGCCACCACCTTGGGGTACTCCTGGCCAGCCACGTCCACAATCATGCCGGCAAAGGCATCCCTGACGCCCTCATCGTCCAGCCACTGGGCAAGCTTGTGCAGTCCCTCGTCGAGCAGGGCCTGGTGCCGCCCATGCTCGGTGAGGGCTTCAAGGATGCGCCCTACACTGTCCGCCAGGTCCAGCGTTCCTGCCCTTCGTCGCAAGGCATGGAGCACCAGCCGGCGCACCCGTGGGTCATCCATGAAATTGGCCGACTCCGCCAGCACCACCATCAGTCGCTGGACCAGCAGGCTTGCGTTATCAGGCTGGCGCAGCCAGTCTGCCAGGTGACGAGCCGGATCTGCCGCCCGGACCCGGAGCACCAGAGACGGGGTGTCCAGAAATTTGTCACGCACGAACTCCGCAAGATTTTCAGCCAGTCTCGCCTTGTTGCGCGGCAGGATGGCTGTATGGGGGATGGGGAGCCCCAGCGGATGACGGAACAAGGCCACTACGGCAAACCAGTCGGCGAGCGCCCCCACCAGTGCAGCCTCGGCAAAGGCCACGACCCAGGGCCAGTCCTGATGACGGGCGAGGGCCCACATCAATGCCACGGCCACCAGAACAGCGGTGGCGATGAACTTCATGCGGCCCAGGGCCGCGACTTTCTCCGGATTCGCCACGCCCCTCTCCTCAGGCTTCCCTGCGCCGGAAAACCCAGCGCCCTTGGTCTGAAACCTCGGGTGCGAAGGCGTATCCGTCGGCACAGAAAGCCTTGAGCTGTTCCACGTCCTCAATGCCATGGGTGATCGCGTGGCGGGCCATCAGACCCCGGGCCCGCTTGGCGTAAAAACTGATGATCTTGTAGCGCCCTCCCTTCCAGTCCTCGAAGCTCACGTTCAGGAGACGCCCCTTGAGTCTGGCGGTCTTGACCGACTTGAAATATTCCTCGGAGGCCAGATTGACCAGGACGGCGTCCCTGCCCGCATCCATTTCGGCAGCCAGCAGGCCGTTGAGGGCTTCGGTCTGGGTCATTCCCCAGAAGGCATACAGATCCTTCCCACGGGCGTTGGCCAGGCGGGTTCCCATTTCCAGACGGTAGGGCTGCATCAGATCCAGGGGCCTGAGCAGGCCGTACAGTCCCGACAGGATGCGCAGATGCTTCTGGGCGTAATCAAGTTGCTCCTCGTCAAAAGATCGTGCCTCCAGGCCATCATAAACATCTCCGTTGAAGGCGAGGATCGCCGGCCGGGCGTTGGCCGGCGTGAAGGGGCGGGACCACTCCGCATAGCGGGCCACATTCAGGGCAGCCAGGGGATCGGACAGCCCCATCAAACCTGCCACGTCGGCATGGGAGAGGGCCCGCAGCCCGGAGATCAGCTCGGCGGCATCATCGAGGTAATCGGGCTGGGTGTAACGGGAGGTAGTGAGGGGCGATTGGTAATCAAGGGCCTTTGCAGGCGACAGCACAAAAATCATGGAAACCTTACGGAGTCAGACCAGGAGATGCCTCATCTTAACAAAGGATCGACGATGGGCTCAGTCCAGCGACTCGGGCAACGGCTCCAGATGGGTCGTCACCTCCAGCCCGGGCAGGGATGCCTGCAGGGCAGCCTCCACCTCATCCACCAGCCCATGCCCCTCACGTACTGACCATCCGCCGGGCACCAGTACCACCACTTGCAGGAAAGCGGATGCCCCAGCCTGCCGGGTGCGCAAATCCTTGAAGGCCACGCCGCGAGCCTTGAAGGATTCAAGGACATCCCGGGCCACTTCCAGTGCCGGGCCATCAAGGCTGCGGTCCATCAGACCATCCACCGACTCTCTCAGCAGTTTCCAGGCTTCCCAGGTGATGTGCAGGCCGACGGCAAAGGCAAGCAAGGGGTCGATCCGCAACCAGCCCGTCCAGGCCACCAGAGCCACGCCTGCCATGACGCCACAGGATGTCCAGACATCGGTCATCAGGTGACGGGAGTCAGCCCGCAGGGCAATTGAATGGAAGCGCTCTCCTGCCCGGGCCAGCAAGCGGGCGACGATGAAATTGATCAGGGTTGCCACCCCTGACCAGACCAAACCCCATCCCGCTGACTCGATGGGCTGGGGCGTCAGGAAGCGCTGGAGCGCCGTCCACAGGATCGCTGCTGCTGCACCCAGGATGAGCAGTCCTTCGAAACCGCTGGAAAAGTACTCCGCCTTGCCATGACCAAAGGGATGGCCGTGATCCGGCGGCTCCCGGGTGACCAGGATCATCCACAGGGCAAAACCGGCTCCGGCCAGATTGACAAAGGATTCAAGCGCATCGGAAAGCAGGCCGACTGAACCTGTCAGCCACCAGGCTACCGTCTTGAGGACAATGGTGGCGATGGCTGCGCCGATGGAGAGCCAGGCGAAATGATGCTGCTCGAAACGCTCCATTGAATGCCCAATCAACCCCGTTCCACGTCGGTCACACCCTTCACCTCACGGATCAGGATCAGCGCGCGCTGGATCTGCTGGACACCCTGTACCTCAAGGGTGAAGCGCATTTTTGCAGCGCCTTTCCGGCTGAGGGTATTCACGGCGATCACATTGAGTTTTTCCCGGGACAGTACTTCGGAAATGTCCCTCAGGAGGCCCTGACGATCAAGGGAGTGCACCACCACATCCACCGGAAAGACTGCACTGCCTGGGGATGCAGCACCTCCCCACTGGGCACTGACCAGTCGCTCCGGGTGGCTACGGGCCAGTTGCTGGAAATCCCGGCATTCGAGCCGGTGGATCGAGACACCCCGGCCACGGGTAACATAGCCCTGGATGGCATCCGGCGGGGCAGGCTTGCAGCAGCGCCCAAGAGAAGTCATCAGCTTGCCCACCCCGACAATCAGGATGGTGTCCCCGGCATCTCCCGAGTGGCTCTGCCCGAGCACCACCTCAGGATCAGCCCCCCCGTGGTCGACCAGCTCACTGCCCCGGAGGACCGTCTGGATGGCCCTGGGGCCCACTTCTCCCCGCCCTGCTGCGACGAACAGGGCATCCTGGCCCTTAAAGCCGAGGCGAGTAGCCAGATCATCCAGATTCACCTGACCATGACCTTCCCGCTGGATTTCCCGGGTCAGCACGCTGCGTCCGCGCACCAGCAGTTCTTCCTCCTCGAGGGTATTGAAGTACTGCTTGATCTTCTGCCGTGCCCGATGGGTGGCCACATAGCGTTGCTGGACGTTGAGCCAGTCCCGAGAGGGGCCTCCCTCCTTGGTGGTCATGATTTCCACGGTCTGTCCGCTTTCCAGCGGGGTGTTCAGGGTGACCAGTTGACCGTTGACCTTGGCGCCCCGGCAACGATGGCCCAGATCCGTATGAACCCGGTAAGCGAAGTCGATGGGTGTAGCCCCCCGGGGCAGATCAATCACCCGCCCCTGGGGAGTAAGCACATAAATCGTGTCGTCCAGGGATGCACGTTTGAATTGCTCCAGCCAGTCAGCGGAGTCAGTGACTTCGTCCCGCCACGACAGGAGACTGCGCAGCAGGGCGATCTTCTCGTCGTACTCGCCGGAAGCCGGACCGCTGCCTTCCTTGTAACGCCAGTGCGCAGCCACCCCCAGCTCGGCATGATTGTGCATGTCGTGGGTACGGATCTGCACCTCCAGTGCCCGCCCGTCGCCCGCATATACGGCGGTGTGCAGGGACTGGTAGTTGTTGCCCTTGGGCATGGAGATGTAGTCGTCGAACTCCTTGGGAATCGGAGTCCAGATCTGGTGCACGATACCCAGCACCGCGTAGCACTCCTTGACTTCGCGGACCAGAACCCGCAGAGCGCGCACATCGTAAATCTGGGAGAAGTCCAGACGTTTGGAGCGCATCTTGTTGTAGATGCTGAAGATGTGCTTGGGCCGACCGTAGACCTCGGCCTGGACTCCAATGGCTTCCACCTCGGCCTTCAGGCGGGCCACGGCATCGACAATGAACTGCTCGCGCTCCACCCGCCGCTCATCCAGCATGCGGGCAATCCGCTTGTAAGTCTCGGGCTCCAGGAAACGGAAGGAAAGGTCCTCCAGTTCCCACTTGAGCTGCCAGAGCCCCAGCCGGTTGGCCAGGGGAGCGTAAATATCCAGGCTCTCCCGGGCGATGGTGTCGCGGGTCGTGCCCGGATGGTCCGTGAAATAGCGCAGGGTCTGGGTGCGGGAAGCCACCCGCAGCAGGACTACGCGGATGTCCTCCACCATGGCCAGCAGCATCTTGCGCAGCACTTCGCTCTGGGCGCGAATTTCGGGAGCACTGGCAGTGGTGGTCATGCGGGTAATGACCCGCAGGCCGTTCAGACGCCGGAGACCATCCACCAGGCGTGCCACCCCATCACCGTAGCGCTCGGCGATCTGCTCGTTGGAGTGATCCAGCACATCGCCGACGGCAAACGCCAGGGCTGCCACCCGGGAGTCCACATCCAGGCGCAGGGAGGCAACGATCAGTGCGGTTCCCAGAGCGTGCTGAAAAACAGGTTCCTGGGTGCCGAGGGTCCTGTTCCCATAAACGGATTCGACCCACTGCAAAGCATCGCTCACCCGTTCGCATTCCTCGGGCGAGAGTCCCTCGCAGAGAAGTTCCAGGGTAGTCAATGCCGAAGCAGACTGGGAAATGGAGTGTGTAACAGAGACCATATCGACATTATCCTATAGCCTGCGTCATTTGAGTTTGATCCGGGTTGTTCACCCCGCACCGGGAACAACGACACCTTACCCAAATCAAGCATCGCTCCTATTTCCGCCCATGTTCTCAGTCTTTCGTCGCTGGCGACGTCAGCGTGCCGCTCAGCGGACGGAAATCTCCGCAGCCCAGTGGGCCGAGGTTGAAAGCGCCCTCCCCTTTCTCGACTTCATCCCTCCTTCCGAACGGCCCCGCCTGCGCCAGCTGGCCCTGGAGTTGCTGGCCGACAAGGAAGTACACGGGGCTCACGGGCTGGTGGTCACTGACACCATGCTGCTTTCCATTGCCCTCCAGGCTTGCCTGCCCGTTCTTCACCGCGGGCTGGACGCCTACTCCGGCTGGGTGGGGATCGTGATTTATCCGGGAGATTTCCTGATTTCCCGCCAGGTCGCCGACGAAGACGGCATCGTCCATGAATACGATGATGAAGTTCTCGGTGAGGCCTGGGAGGGCGGGCCGGTCATCCTGTCCTGGCCTGCAGGTCATGAAGACATCGCTGGCATCAACGTGGTCATTCATGAATTCGCCCACAAGCTGGACATGGAAAACGGTGGGGTGGACGGCTTCCCCCGACTGCCGCCGGAAATGTCACCGGCGGTGTGGGCGGCGGCCTTTCAACCTGCCTACGATGATTTCTGTGGACGGGTGGACCGGGACGAGGAAACATTGCTGGACCCCTATGGCGCAGAACATCCGGGCGAATTCTTTGCCGTCATGAGCGAAGCTTTTTTCGAGACACCCAGCCTGCTGAAAGCGCTGTACCCGGCTGTTTATCAACAGCTTTCCCAGTATTACCGGCTCGACCCTGCCCTTCGGGACACCCACGGACGGCAGCCATCCATACTTGCCTGCTGACGAGCTTTTGCATCTTGTAGTTCTGCTGTCTATGGTAACTAGGCCACTCCGGCATTCATGACAGACAGTGGAGAGCAATTACATGGCCATCACCTGGATTCTTGTCGCCAACGCAAGTCTGGCTCGCCTGTACGCCCACCTCGGCCCCAAACAGGGCCTTCAACTGGTCAAGGAAATTACCCATCCGGAAAGTCGCATGCGCAACGCCGACCTGTCATCTGACCGGGCCGGCCAGATGCAGGCTGCCGGTAGCGGGCATGGTGCCCGGGCGCAGCAAACGCCCCCCAAGCTCCACGCGGCCCGCAGCTTTGCCCAGCAACTTGCCAAGGAACTCTATCTGGGGCGCAGTCGCAATCTTTTCAAAAGGGCAATCCTCGTAGCACCACCTGCCTTCATGGGCATGCTCAATACCACC
>NZ_JAQUVG010000168.1 GCF_028693495.1 Zoogloea sp.
GGAGAGTCATGGGAGGTAAGGAAGGCGACCCCGGGATCCGCCAGGGCCGACTGGAAGGCCTTGCGGAGTTGTTCCAGCAGCCTGGTTTCATCGGCGTCCTCCTCCAGGTGCACGTGGACTGTCAGCCGGGGTAGTCGAAGCGTCTGTCCGGGGGGCAGGGCCAGGGCGATGATCTCCTCCAGGGTGTTATGCACGGGCTCAATGCTGCTCCGTAGCAACTGACGCAGGTCCAGGCCCGCCGCCGGGGTGGGTGCCCGGGCCTGCCAGCTGAGCCGGCGAATGCGGTGGGGCAGCGGCATGTTCATGGTGGATGCTCAGCCTCGCAGGCGGGTCATGGACTGGATGTTGTTGAGGAGCAGGGTCTGGTGGGCGTTCAGGTCGCTGCCGGCCTTCAGGGTTTCCAGCCGGGTACCCAGGCTGGCGGCGGCGTCCGTCTGGGTGACATAGGCGGCGCTGTTGGCCAGTACCACGGCAACCGTGCTCGAGGTTTGACTGCCCGTCGACTGGCGGACTACTTGTTCGGTGGTGTCGGCCAGGGCGCTCCCCAGTTCCTCCTGGGCTTTGCCGAGCAGTGCCTGGGCCTGGGTACGATCGGCTTCGGCCAGATCGTTGCGACTGGCCAGTTCGACCAGGGTCTGCACTTTCTGACGCTTGGTCTCCACGTCCCGGACCATGGCATCCACCACCGGGTTGCCGGTGGCAATCGTCTTGCCTGGCAGCACCAGGTCCGCACCTGTGGCTTCCCGGGTGCTGAAGACGCCTTTCACCAGTCCTTCGATGCTGGCGGTCTGGGTTTCGAGGCGGTTGCGCAGGGCGTCCTCCGTGGCCTGGAGTTGATGGACGAGTTCGCTTCGAGCCGTCTCGAAACGGCTGCTCACGGCTTCTCCGACGAGCTTGCCCACCACGGCACCCACCGGTGGCGTGACCCGTACCGGCTCGATGTCGAGGGGTGGGCGCCGGAGGGGGGGGCGTTGCAATGGAGGCTCCACGGGTTCCTCCTCATCCGCTTCGGCGCAGGGGTAGGGCAGGGTGAAATCACCGATCACGTTGCCACTGTCGTCATAGACCAGTACGAAGCAGCCGCCCCTCCAGACACCGCCCAGGTGATCGAGGCCCGGATGTTCGGCAATGAAGCGGGACAGGAGCAACCTGTCGTCTTCCTGGTTGTCCTTGCCCTGGATCAGGTCGTCCAGCCAGTCCAGCCAGAGGGGATGGGTGGTCTGGATCAGGCTGTCCACCGGTGAGACAAAATCGCTGCGGGAGAGTGTGCCCAGGTTGACCCGGGCGGCGCCCAGGGTACCGAGGGTTTCGGAGATGCCATTATTCCAACGGGTTTCCCGGGTGGTGGCCTGGTAGCTGCTGTAGCGGGGGGTGTCCAGGGCCGGTTTCGCACGCCGGCTCAGGCTCTCCAGGGCAGTGCGGGCGCTGCCGGCCACCTGGAGGACGGAGGCGCCACTCTCGGTCTGGTCGGGGATCTCCCGCTCGGTGATGGCGCTCTGCAGCCGGCGGGTGAAGGTTTCCGTGAACAGCCCGCTTTCTTCGAGTCGCAGGGAAATGTCCTGGCGGAGCAGGTAGTGGATGCGGTGCAGGTCGGTGTAGCGGATGCCGGGACGCAGGCGGATCCGCTCCCGCCGGTTGTGGGCGAGAACCCCGTGCACCTCGAAAGGCAGGTTGTGTTCTGCAATGAGCTTCCTGAGCTCTACGCTGACGCTCTCCACTGGACGACCCAGGTGGCCTTCGACCCGGAAAAAGGCATGTCCGGCAATATCCCCGGCCAGGGGGGTGAGGGCTCGTTTGCTGCCTCCGTAGTCCCGGGCCCGGTAGCCCAGGTTATGGCCTGCCAGTCCCCGGAGGGCAAGACGCCGATTCCAAAGGGGGGCGATGCCGGGATCGTAGTACCAGGGGATGGCCCGCTCGGCCAGGGGATGTTCCTCTCCCTGGCTGGGCGTGACCTGCAGGCTTTTGTCGGTGGGCGGCTGGTAGTGCTCCACCAGGCCGGCGAGCCGGGTCAGCAGGAAGCAGGCGTCCGCCTGACGCTGGCGAAAGCCATCGTGGGCTATCGCAGGGTAGAAGCCGCTGCGGCCCCACGCTGGCTGGGCTGGGCTGCCCAGGCCCAGATGCTTGCCGGCCTGGCTGGGGGGGAGCAGGAGTGTGCTGTCGTCGTCCAGCAAGGCAGTGCGCAGTTCGTTCCAGGTCACCACCAGGTCTTTCAGGAGGTCACTGAAGAGCTGGGTGAGGGGTATGTCCAGCTGGCTGCGCAGATTCCCCAGTCGCTCTTGTAGACGGGGGAAGGGGTTGCCGGCGAAGACCTGTTCGATGAGTTCGGGAAAGGTGGCGGTCAGCCGTTCAAATGCGGGGGACAGGTCTGCCAGGGTCTGGTCGATGGCGGCCTGCTGGCGGGCCGCCAGGTGTTCGGCGAGGGTCAGGCCGGCATCCAGGCGAGGCCGGTAGGCCATGAGCTCTGGCAGGTTGACGGCCCGCTCGGCAACGCTCAGGGGGCCACTCGTGAGCTGCCGGGAAAGGTGATGAGGGGCGAGGAGAATGCGGAGGCGATGGTGCCTTTCCTGCCCCAGGTTGTCACAGTCGGCCCCGGTGCACAGGTCCCGGTCGGTGTCGCTGCTTTCCACCAGGAGGATCAGGAAATGGCCGTCCAGGGCGTTGGGCTGTTCGGTCAGGGGAATGCCCAGGGGATCATCCTCGCCGACCAGTTCGCCAGAGATCAGGGCGAGGCCGCTGGTGGCATCGAAGAAGGGCTCGTAGCGGGGGGCGGTACTCTCGTAGGCTCGCCAGCGGGTCAGTGACCAGGGGCTGTCGAGGCGGACGAGGTCACCGTCGCCGGTGATGCCGAGACCAGGGCTGATCAGGACGCTGCTGCCCTCCCGGGTGGGCCGGATTCCCCCGAGCAGGCCGGTCCCGGTGAGGCTGATGCGGCTCAGCCGGTCCTGCTGGTCCAGCCAGCAGGCAAGCCCGTTGAGCTGGGTGTGGGTGAGTACCTGGTCCCGCTCGAAGATGGTGTACTGGCGGGCGAGAGGGGGGGTGAGGCTGGCAATGACCCTAGTCATGGTCCGTCTCCTGAAATCCGGAGGTGTCGGGGGCGCTGCCGAGGGCGGTTTGCCCCAGCACGAAGGGGGGGCTGGGGGCCTCGGCGGTGCAGTCGAACAGGCGGCGCTGGGGGTACTGGTTCTTCATCCCGGTGAGGGCATCCACCAGCGCATTCAGGCGGGCATGGCGCTCCACCCGGTTGGGTCGGCTTGCTCCCGCATGGAGCAGCAGCCAGTCCCGGTAGGCACCCTCGAAGCGTGCCATGTCGTCGGCGTTGACCCAGCAGATCCGGGGCAGCAGGTGGGCGGGCACTTCCTGGCGGATGGTCTGTTCCACGAAGCGCCGGAAATCCATGTTCTGGAAGCGTCCCGCGTAGGCGGGCAGGATGATCTGCAGGCGCCAGGAGTAGGGATCCGTGTCGGCACAGTCGGTGCAGTCCGGGTCGACGCAGATGGGCAGGAATGGGTCGTCGTGGGCTTGGTCGGCAGGGTCGTGGTCGAAGACCCATTGCCCGTCGGGGGCCTCGTGCATGGCAGGGCGGAGGGGCAGGTTCT
>NZ_JAQUVG010000079.1 GCF_028693495.1 Zoogloea sp.
CTTAACTGACATCTTGTGGGCCAGATCGGCCACAGAGATGGTTTCCGGTACGTGGACCTCGCGTACGATGGGCTCGGTGGGCGCCACAAATGAAGTGACTTCCTGATTGCGACCACCGTGACGGCCGCCGCCTCGACCACCGCCACGCCAGCCACCGGCACCGCCGGTCGTATCGCCCCGGGTCTTGATGCCGCCGCGACGCTTGGCATCACCGGCAGCTTCCTTGACCACTGTCTTCTTGACGTCCTTGCGAACGGTTTTATCTTCGGTCTTGGCCGGCTTGTGGAGCGTACCGCTCTTCGGCTCGGCGACAGCCTCCGTCTTGGCTTTTTCCGCTGCGGCCAGACGCTGCTTCTCGTCTTCCGCACGCTGAAGCATCGCCGCGCGGGCACGCGCCTCGCGCTCCTGCTTCTCCTTGAGATCAGCTATCTGGCGCGCCTGCAACTCAGCCGCACGCAGCGCCTCCCGCTCCCGGGATGCCTTTTCTTCGGGCGACAGGATTGAACCAGCGACCACGCGACGCACCGGTGCAGATTTTTGCTCGGGCTTCTTCTCTTCCACCTTCGGCTCCGGCTTGGCTTCCGGCTTGGCTTCAGCCACCGGATCAGCCTGTTTTTGTTCTACCTTCGGTTCCGGCACGACTTGCTGCACCGGATCGGGCTCAGGGACTGCAACCGCGGGCTCAGGCTCGGGAGCAACTTCGGCGACAGGCGCCTCAGCCACGGGCTGAGCCTCCACGATCATTTCCACCGCGGGCACTTCGACCGGAGGCGCTTCCACCACAGGCACTTCGACCGCAGGTGCAGACGCCACAGCCAGCGCGGAAACCTCGTCAACCACGGGAACAACCGGCTCACCGGAAGGCGCGGCAACAACGGCGGTCTCCGGCACAAGCACTTCATCACGCTTGACGAAGACGCGCTTCTTGCGGACTTCAACCTGAACCGTACGTGCTCGTCCGGTAGAGTCGGTTGCCTTGATTTCGCTGGTCTGCTTGCGAGTCAAGGTGATCTTCGACTTGGCTGCCGTATCGCCATGGGCGCGACGGAGAAAATCGAGGAGGCGGGTTTTGTCCTGCTCTGAGAGCAGATCGGTTTCCCGCGTCTTGGTCACGCCTGCCTTCTGCAACTGCTCGAGCAACACGGAGGCTGGCATTTTAAGCTCACCAGCAAATTGTGTAACGGTTGTTTGTCCCATATTGGCCCTCCGGGGTATTACTCGAACCAGTGCGCGCGCGCCTTGGTAATCAGATTCTTGGCCCGCTCTTCGTCCAGCCCCGACATTTCCATCAGCTCGTCCACCGCCAGGTCGGCAAGTTCGTCACGGGTATGAATACCCCCTTGTGCGAGCTTTGCTGCGATCTGCTTGTCCATGCCTTCCAGGTTGAGCATGTCTTCCGACACGGATTCCAGTTGCTCTTCCGTCACAATGGCTTCGGTGAGGAGTACGTTGCGGGCGCGGTTGCGCAGCTCGTTCACCGTTTCTTCGTCGAAGGATTCGATTTCCAGCATCTCCGCCAAAGGCACATAGGCAATCTCCTCCAGCGAGGAAAAACCCTCGTCGATCAGGATATCGGCCACCTCCTCGTCCACATCCAGTCTGGAAATGAACAACTGGCGAACGGTGCTGTGCTCGGCTTCCGAGCGACGCTCGGACTCGGCTTCGGTCATCAGATTGATGGTCCAGCCGGTCAGCTCCGAAGCCAGCTTCACGTTCTGGCCATTGCGTCCAATCGCAATGGCCAGATTGTTTTCATCCACCACCACATCCATGGCGTGGGATTCTTCGTCCACAACAATGGAAGACACTTCGGCAGGCTGCAGGGCCCCCACGACAAACTGCGCCGCCTCGGGGGACCACAGCACGATATCGATGTTCTCACCACCAATTTCGTTGCGCACAGCGGTCACGCGGGACCCTCGCAGACCAACGCATGTTCCGATGGGATCGATGCGCGGATCATTGGACTTGACACCGATCTTGGCGCGCAGACCCGGATCGCGGGCGCAGGCCTTGATCTCCAGCAATCCGTCATCGATTTCGGGCACTTCCAGTTCGAACAGCTTGATGACGAATTCCGGGGCCGTGCGGGACAGGATCAGCTGGGGGCCGCGGGCGCCCCGGTCGATGCGCAGCAGATAGGCCTTGACACGATCGCCAACCCGGAGATTTTCCTTGGGAATCATCTGATCCCGGGGCAGCACCGCTTCGAGACGACCCACTTCGATGACGGCGTTACCACGCTCCATGCGCTTGATGGCACCCGAGATGATGTATTCCTTGCGCTCCAGAAAATCGGCAAGGATCTGCTCCCGCTCGGCATCGCGAATCTTCTGCAGGATGACCTGTTTGGCAGCTTGGGCACCAATACGGCCGAAATCGAGGGGCTCAAGCCCCTCTTCCACATAGTCGCCCACCTGGATTTCGGGATACTCTTCGCGAGCGTCGATCAACCCCATCTGGGCTTCGTCATTGTCCACATCCTGATCGGGCAGCACCTGCCAGCGACGGAAGGATTCATAATCGCCGGTTTCCCGATCGATGGACACGCGAACGTCGGCTTCGTCGTGAATACGCTTCTTGGTCGCCTGAGCGAGAGCGGACTCCAGAGAGGAGAAAACGATTTCCTTGGAAACATTCTTCTCGCGGGCCAGCGCGTCAACCAGCAGCAAAATTTCGCGGCTCATACCTGCAAACCTCCAATCCCTTAAAACCTGGGTACCAGGCGGGCCTTCTCGATATCTTCAAATGGGATCTCCATCGATCCCTTTTCGGTCTCCAGGGTGACCATGCCGTCTTTGAGACCCTGCAGCACCCCGGAATAATTACGTTGATTGGCAATGGGCATGCTCAGTCGTACCTGCACGTCCTGCCCGGCAAAGCGCTCGAAATCTGCAGGCTTCTTGAGAGCCCGATCCAGTCCCGGGGACGAAACCTCGAGACGATCGTAATCAATATTTTCAACCTCGAAGATGCGGGCCAGCTGGTTGCTGACCGTGGCACAGTCGTCCACGGTGATGCCATCAGGCGAATCAATGAACACCCGCATCAGGCGCCCCCGGGGAGAGGTCTCGAAATCAACCAGCTCGTAACCCAGACCTTCGGCGGTTTGTTCGATCAGTTTCAGCAACTCCATGTCCTAACCTGCAACTTCCTAGACTACAAATGAAAAATGGGCGTAACGCCCATCCCTGTTGAATTCGACCGGATGTCGGCTCTTTCGAACCGATAAAACACGCTGAGTATAGCAGCCCGCGAAAGCGGGCGCAATTTTACTCATCAGCCAGACCTTAACGACGCGGCCGGGTGGACTGGGGTCGTCGGGGTTTGCTGGCAGGCCCCACCGGTTTGGGGAGACCCGCCAGCCTGCACACCTCCTCCACGGCCAGATCCTCCCACATGCCCCGCTTCAGACGCGATGGCAGCTGGATCGGACCGTAACGCACCCGCATCAGGCGGCTCACGGTCAGCCCCAGCGCCTCGAACATCCGGCGAACCTCCCGGTTGCGCCCTTCGGACAGGGTCACCCGATACCAGTGATTCGCCCCCTCCCCTCCGGCATCCAGCAGGGTGTTGAACTTGGCCAGTCCGTCCTCAAGTTCGATACCCTGCAACAGAGCCTCCCGCTGAGCCTCATCCAGCTCGCCGAGAATACGCACCGCATATTCCCGATCCAGCTCATAGCGCGGATGCATCAGCTTGTTGGCCAGATCGCCGTCGTTGACAAACAGCAACAGGCCGGAAGTGTTGAAATCCAGCCGCCCCACCGCAATCCAGCGCCCCTTGCGAAGGACGGGCAACCGGTCGAAGACGGTCGGCCGGCCCTCCGGATCATCCCGGGAGACGATTTCCCCCTCTGGCTTGTGATATAGCAGCACCCGCGGAACCCTCGGCGCAAAGCGGATCGGCATCAGCTTGCCGTTGATGCGGACCCGGTCACCCGGACCGACCTTTTGCCCCACATCTGCCGGCTCTCCATTCACCGAGATCAAGCCCGCAACGATCCACTCCTCGATCTCCCGGCGGGATCCTACCCCCGCCGCCGCCAGTACCTTGTGCAGGCGCTGAGGCTCGGTGTAGCCCCCTTCCTGAGGAGGACGCCGTCTGGACGCTTCACCGGCAGGCGGTATCAGCTCGCTGCTGGCCAGGGGATAGGCCGCGTCCTCTCCCGCAAAGCTGCGGGGCCCCTGCTGGCGAGGCTTCCATCCACTCCGCCCCCCCTGGTCGCTCAAGCCGATCTGAGAGGCGTTGCTTCGGGGCTGGCGCCCTTCCGGGTCACGCTCAGGGCGTGGAGCCCGGTTACCATCGGCAGCGGAAGGCTTGCCACGACCACGGCGTCCGGCGCCGGGCCCATCACCGCCGCGAGGAGGGCCTTCACTGCGGGGGCCGGAGCCCCCTGGCTTGCCGCTATTCGCCCGAAACGGCCGGCTCTTCGGTTTTTGGGAGTTCGACAAGATCCATGATCCTTTCGATTTCAGTCAAGGGAGGCAACTCGGTCAGGCTTCGCAGACCCAGATCCTCCAGGAATTTTCGTGTCGTGGCATAGAGGCCGGGCCGACCGGGCGTGTCCCGGTAGCCGACCACATCCACCCATCCTCTTGCTTCGAGGGTCTTAAGTACATTTGTTGAAACGACCACGCCCCGGATGTCCTCGATGTCACCCCGGGTCACTGGCTGGCGGTAGGCAATGATCGCCAGTGTTTCCATGACTGCCCTGGAATACCGGGGCGGTCGTTCCTGCTTCAGGCGGTCCAGGTAGACCTGGTACTCCAGGCGGGTCTGAAAGCGCCACCCACCTGCCGTCTGGATCAGCTCCACCCCCCGGCCCTGCCAGTCATCAACCAGCTCCAGCAACAGTCGGCGGACCAGATCGCTCCCTGGATCCTCCTCGAACAGCTGGCGCAGCTGAGTGACCGCCAAGGGGCCAGGTGCAACCAGCAGAGCCGTTTCCAGGATCCGCTTGCATTCTTCAGTCGATTGCGTCTGCACCTTCAGCCCGCCTGACATAAATGGGCGCAAAGGCCTCGTTCTGGGTCACCACCACCAGCCGCTCTTTCACCAGCTCCAGGGTCGCCAGGAAACTCACCACCAGGCCCGCCACTCCGAGCGCCGGATCGAACAAGGTCTCGAAGACCACAAAAACATCGCCCTTCAATTTTCTGAGAATCATCGTCATGTGCTCCCGCACCGACATTTCCTCTCGCCGGATCGTGTGATGCCGCTTCAACCGGGCCTGACGGGCAATTTTCAGCCAGGCCAGCTGAAGATCATGCAAACTGACCTCTGGCAGTCGTTCCACCACCTTCTCGGCGACAAAGACACTGACCCATTCAAAATCCCGTTCCACCCGGGGCAACTGATCCAGCCTGGCAGCCGCCAGCTTGACCTGTTCGTACTCAAGTAGGCGCCGGACCAGCTCTGCCCGGGGATCCAGCTCTTCGTCATCAGCGGCCTTCGGAGGCCGCGGCAGCAACATGCGCGACTTGATTTCCAGCAAGGTGGCCGCCATCAGCAAGTAATCGGCTGCCAGTTCCAGATTGTGATGACGCATGGCCTCCACGTATTCCAGATATTGGGCCGTCAGCGGCACCATCGGGATATCGAGGACGTTCACATTCGTCTTGCGGATCAAGTAAAGCAGCAGATCCAGAGGGCCTTCAAAAGCCTCCAGGAAAACCTCCAGAGCATCCGGAGGAATGTACAGATCCTTGGGCAAATCAAAGATCGGCTGTCCATACATCCTGCCGACCACGCACTCCAGGGGATCGGCAGGGGACGCAAGCTCAGCGCTCACAACAGCACACCCTGAACGCAGGCTAGCATGACCGGCATGCCACTCCAAGTCTCCAGTGCAGGCCCGGTCACGCTGGGCGCACTCAGGTGTAGCTCAGACCCATGGAATCACGCACGTCACGCATGGTCTCCTGGGCAAGCTTGCGCGCCTTGTCACACCCATCGGCAACAATGCTGCGCACCAGACTCGGGTCATCCAGATAGGGCTGGGCACGTTCGTGCATCTCATCCTGCTCCTTCAACACCGCGTCGATGACGGGTTGCTTGCATTCAATGCAGCCGATGCCGGCGCTCGTACAGCCCTGGCTCACCCAGTTGCGGGTTTCGTCCCCCGAGTAAATCACATGCAGCTGCCACACCGGACATTTTTCAGGGTTGCCCGGATCCGTGCGCCGCACCCGGGCTGGATCCGTCTGCATGGTACGGATTTTCTTGCTGACGGTTTCCTTGTCTTCCCGCAGGAAAATGGTGTTCCCGTAAGACTTGGACATCTTCTGGCCATCCAGGCCAGGCATGCGGGAGGCCTCGGTGAGAAGCGCATCGGGCTCCACAAGGATCATCTTGCCGCTACCTTCCAGATAACCGTAAAGACGCTCCCGATCCCCCAGGGACAAGCTCTGGGCCTCTTCCAGAAGGGCTTTTCCGAGGGCCAGGCCCTCTTCATCCCCATTCTGCTGGAAACGGGTGCGGAACTCTTCGTAAAGGCGGGCACGCTTGGAGCCGAGCTTCTTGACAGCCTCCCTGGCCTTATCCTCGAAACCGGGCTCCCGGCCATACATGTGGTTGAAGCGGCGGGCCAGCTCGCGGGTGAACTCCACGTGGGGTAACTGATCTTCCCCCACCGGAACCTTGTCTGCACGGTAAATCAGGATATCTGCGCTCATCAGGAGCGGATAACCCAGAAAGCCGTAGGTGGTCAGATCCTTGTGGGTCAGCTTTTCCTGCTGATCCTTGTAGGTAGGCACCCGCTCAAGCCAGCCCTGGGGAGTCATCATGGACATGAGCAGGTGCAGCTCCGCATGCTCCGGTACCCGGGACTGGATGAAGATGGTGGCCTGGGAAGGGTCAACCCCTGCGGCCAGCCAGTCTACGATCATATCCCAGACACTCGTCTCGATCCCCCGGGGATTGTCGTAGTCGGTGGTCAGCGCATGCCAGTCGGCGGCGAAAAACAGGCAGGGATACTCGGCCTGCAGCTTGACCCAGTTTTTCAGGACGCCGTGGTAGTGACCGAGATGAAGGCGCCCGGTGGGGCGCATGCCAGAGAGGACGCGTTCAGCGAACATGGGATGTCAAAGTCCAAAAACGATTGCGAGGGCAAAACGGAAGTAGGCCACCAGCGGCCCGAGGATGTCGCCAAGGATACCGGTGAACAGCAGAACCAGCAGAATCGGAAAGCCATACGGCTCCAGCCGGGCGAATTTGTAAGCCAGCGCCGGAGGCAACAGGCTCACGGCGATGCGACCGCCATCCAGCGGCGGAAGAGGCAGCAGGTTGAGCACCATGAGCACCGCATTGATCTGCATGCCGGCATCCGCCATGCGGGCCATCGGAATGGCGTAGGTGCTGTCGGGATCTGCCAGCGCCATCCGGAAGAGTACGGCCCAGCCGGCAGCCATGCACAGATTGGCCATGGGACCGGCGGCAGCCACCCAGAGCATGTCCGCCTTGGGTCGACGCAGACGGCCAAAATTGACCGGCACCGGCTTGGCCCAGCCGAAGAGCATGGCCGATCCCGCCGCAAGGGAGCTGGCGGCCAGAATGAGGCCGGGGACCAGCAGGGTCCCGACAGGATCGATGTGGCGCAGGGGATTGAGGCTTATCCGCCCGAGACGGGCTGCCGTGTCATCACCAAAATGACGGGCGGCGTAGCCGTGGGCAGCCTCGTGCAAGGTAATGGCGAACAGCACGGGCAGCGCCCAGATGGTCAGCGTGGTGATGAGTTCTTGCATGGATTCTTACCGGGCGGGGCCGCGATTCTAGCAGAGGGCGGGCCCTTCCCGCCTGCGGCACGGAAGGTTTCCGCTCAGAGGCCGAAAGGGGCCAGGCTGCCCATGCCTTCGCGGACCAGCTCCGGAGTGCCGCCGGTCAGGTCGATCACGGTGGTAGCTTCTCCACGGCAGCTCCCCGCCTCGATCACCAGATCCACCTCTTTCTCGAGGTGTGCCCGGATTTCCTCGGCGTCCGTCAGGGGGTAGGCCTCACCCGGCAGCAGCAAGGTCGAGCTCAGGATCGGCTCTTCCAGCTCCGCCAGCAGCGCCGCCACGACCGGATGGTCCGGCACACGCAGGCCAATGGTCTTGCGCTTGGGATGCAGCAAGCGCCGGGGCAACTCCTTGGTGCCTTCGAGGATGAAGGTATAGGGACCCGGAGTTGTGGCCTTGAGAAGGCGGAACTGGGCGTTATCGACCCGGGCGTAAGTGGCAATATCCGAGAGATCGCGGCACAACAAGGTGAAATGATGACGCTCATCCACTCCGCGGATGCGCCGGATGCGCGCGAGCAGGGAATTGTCACCGGTATGCCCTCCCAGGGCGTATGCCGAATCGGTGGGAAAGGCCACCAGGCCGCCGTCTCGCATGATCTGGGCGGCCTGCTTGACCAGCCGGGCCTGGGGATGTTCGGGATGAAGACTGAAAAACTGAGCCATGATTCAATGCACAAAAGGAAAACTCACACCAGGCGGGTCCAGACCGGAGTGAGATCGGGGGGCAACAGCGGGGCCCGCCCAAGATCGATAAGGGAATCTTCCGGACCATGAAAGTCGGAAGCGCGGGACGCCAGCAGTCCAAATTTGCGGGCCAGGCGGGCGAAGGCCAGCACCTGTCCGCCGTCATGGGCACCACAGGCAACCTCGAGACCCTCGCCCCCCAGATCGCGAAAACGATCGAAGAGTATATCCATCTCGGCGTGGCTGAGACGGTAGCGTCCGGGATGGGCGATCACCGCCAGCCCGCCGGCCCCTCTGATCCAGCCTACCGCATCATCCAGGGTGGCCCAGACGTGCTCCACATACCCCGGCTTGCCCCGGGCAAGGTAATGATCGAAAACCTGGTGCACGCTCCTGGCCGCCCCCACCTCCACCAGAAACCGGGCGAAGTGGGCCCGGCTGAGAAGGGACGGATTTCCCGCGTAACGCAGGGCACCTTCAAGCGCACCAGAGATGCCGATACGCTCGAGCTCCGCGGCAATCCGGGCAGCCCGCCCATCCCGGCCAGCCCTGACATGGGCCAGACCATCAACCAGGGGCTGGTGGGTGTAATCGACGCCCAGGCCGACCACATGCACCGTCTGATCCAACCAGGAAACGGACACCTCGACTCCTGGCACAAAGCGCAGACCCAGCTCTTCTGCCGTCGCGACGGCCTCGGGCAGGCCCAGCAGCTCATCGTGATCCGTGAGGGCCAGCAGATCCACGCCGTTGGCATGGGCGCGACGCACGACACTGGCCGGCGGCAGGGTGCCGTCGGAAGCAGTGGAATGACAATGGAGGTCTGCGTTGAGAACGTTCATGACTTTTTGACGCCAAACGGCTCCGGACAGTTTCATCCACACGACGGGAGCATGCGCACGTGATGTACATCAGGGCGCCGACACACCGGTCAGCAGCGGATCGACAGGATCAAGTCCCTGCCGAAAGGGACTTCTGGAAAGCAGCTGGACAATAGTGTAGCAGACCCTTGCCCCGCCCCATCGCCGATGGTATTGTCCGCGCCGTCGTGTGGGAGAGTGTTCGCGGGCGTGACAGCCGCGATCCGCCGAAGGCGCAACCCCCGGAACCGCTCAGGCAAAAGGACCGCCGACAAATCAACACTCTGGAGAGCTGATGCCGCCCGCCCACTGCGCGGTCTGTGCATCCACCGAAGGGGCACGCAGCCCAGCGCAAGACCGCTGCAATCTCTCAGGTACAAAGGACAGATGGGGCCGACGCGATTTTCTGATCGCGTCGGCCCCTTTGCTTTTCTACACTGGATCGATTGCCTACGGAGAGCCCCATGACCCAATACACCCCCCTTCACGCCACCCATGTCGCCGCTGGCGCCCGCATGGTGGACTTTGCCGGCTGGGACATGCCGGTCAACTACGGCTCCCAGATCGAGGAACACCACGCAGTGCGCCGGGATGCAGGAATGTTTGACGTCTCCCACATGCTCGCCCTGGACCTGGAGGGCCCCGACGCCCGGAATTTCCTGCGTGGCCTGATCGCCAACGACGTCGCAAAGCTGCTCGAGCCGGGCAAGGCCCTGTACTCCTGCATGCTCAACCCCCAGGGCGGAGTGATCGATGACCTGATCGTCTACTACCTGTCGGACACTTTTTTCCGAGTTGTGGTCAACGCGGGCACCGCCGACAAGGACGTCGCCTGGATCCGCACCCGGATGGAAGCCACGGAAACCCGATCCACCCTTGCTGCACGGAGGGATCTGGCGATGATTGCCATCCAGGGCCCCAATGCCCGCACCAAGGTCTGGGCCGCGATCCCCGGCAGCGAACCCGTTTCGACGGGCCTGAAGCCCTTCCAGGGAGCCTTTTACGGTGAAACCTTCATCGCCCGGACCGGCTACACCGGCGAAGACGGCTTCGAAATCACCCTGCCGGCGGGACAGGCTGCCGCCACCTGGGAGGCCCTGGCGGCCGCAGGCGTCCAGGCGTGCGGGCTGGGTGCCCGTGACACCCTGCGCCTTGAGGCCGGCATGCCTCTTTACGGCAACGACATGGACGAGGAGGTCTCGCCTCTGGATGCGGGCCTGGCATGGACGGTGGACATGAAGGACCTGACCCGGGAGTTTGTCGGCCGGGCGGCACTGCTTGCCAACGGCACCCATAGACAGAGCCTTGGCCTGATCCTGGAAGACAAAGGCGTACTGCGTGCCCACCAAAAGGTCTTCACCGCCCTGGGCGAAGGGGAAACCACCAGTGGCACCTTTTCTCCAACCCTGGAAAAATCCATTGCCCTGGCCCGTCTGCCCCTGGGAGTCACCCCCGGTGATGCCGTTGAGGTGGAGATCCGCGGCAGGCGCCTCAAGGCAAGGGTGGTCAAGACACCCTTCGCCCGCAACGGCCAGGCCCTTGTCTGAGGCCTCCCCAAACCCTTTATCCTGCAACGCTTTCAACCAAGGAAAGAGCATGAACATCCCCGCCGAGCTGCGCTACACCGCCTCCCACGAATGGATCCGCATCGAAGCCGATGGCACCCTCACTGTGGGCATCACCGATCACGCCCAGGAAGCCCTCGGCGACGTGGTCTTCCTTGAGCTGCCGGAAGCCGGCCGCCTGGTGGCCAGGGAAGAGGCCATTGCCGTGATCGAGTCGGTGAAGGCCGCCTCCGACATCTACGCACCTGTCGCCGGCGAGATCCTCGAAGCCAACCAGGCCGCCGTGGACGCCCCCGAAGCCGTGAATGCCGACGCCTACGCCACCTGGCTGTTCAAGATCAAGCCAACCGATGCCACCGGCGTGGACGGTCTGCTGAGTGCCGCCGACTACCAGGCAAGCATCGGCTGACTCACTCCGCCTGACCCGGGTGCGCCATGACGGCGCACCCGCCCCGTTGTCGCCGTCACTCCACTCCCGAGTTTTCTCCCATGTCGAAGACCCTTCTTTCCGCCCCGCTCGCCGCCCTCGAACAGAGCGACGACTTCATCCGCCGCCACCTGGGCCCCTGTGCCAACGAGCTGCCGGGCATGCTGGCCGCAGTCGGCGTCGCCACCCTCGACGCCCTGATCGACCAGACCGTACCGGCCGGCATCCGCCTGGCCGCACCCCTGGGGCTAGGCGAGCCGACGGCCGAACACGTGGCGCTGGCACGCCTCAAGGCCATCGCCGGCAAGAACGTGGTCAAGAAATCGCTGATCGGCATGGGCTACTACGACACCATCGCGCCCAAGGTCATCCTGCGCAACGTGATGGAGAACCCCGGCTGGTACACCGCCTACACCCCCTATCAGGCCGAGATCGCCCAAGGCCGCCTGGAAGCCCTCCTCAACTACCAGCAGATGGTCATCGACCTGACCGGGCTCGAGCTGGCCAACGCCTCACTGCTCGACGAAGCCACCGCCGCCGCCGAGGCCATGGCCATGGCCCGGCGCATCTCCAAGGTAAAGAACCAGGCCTTCTTCGTGGACGAGGCCGTCTTCCCCCAGACCCTGGACGTGGTCCGCACCCGTGCCGCCTTCTTCGGCTTCGAGCTGATCGTCGGGCCGGCCGGCGAGGCGGACAGTCACGAGGTCTTCGGTGCCCTGCTCCAGTACCCCAACGAACGCGGTGAAGTGAGCGACCCGTCAGCCACCATTGCCGGTCTCAAGGCGAAGGGCGCCGTCGTCGCACTTGCCTCCGACCTGCTGGCTCTGGTGCTGCTCAAGTCGCCCGGCGAGCTGGGGGCCGACATCGCCCTCGGCTCGGCCCAGCGCTTTGGCGTGCCCCTGGGCTTCGGCGGCCCCCATGCCGCCTTCTTCGCCACCCGCGAGGCCCATGTCCGCTCCATGCCCGGCCGCATCATCGGCGTTTCCAGGGATGCCCGCGGCAAGACCGCCCTGCGCATGACCCTGCAGACCCGCGAGCAGCACATCCGGCGCGAAAAGGCCAACTCCAACATCTGTACGTCCCAGGTCCTGCTGGCCAACATGGCTGGCATGTACGCCGTCTATCACGGCCCGGAAGGCCTGCGCACCATCGCCGCGCGCGTCCACCGCCTCGCCGCCACACTGGCCGAAGGCCTGCAACAGGCAGGCTTCGCCCTCGCCAGCAACACCTTCTTCGACACCCTGCAGGTGGAAACCGGTACGCGCAGCGCAGCCATTTATGCCGCCACCCAGGCCGCCGGCTACAATCTCCGCCACATGGATGGCCACGCCCTCGGCATCTCCATCGACGAGAAAACCTCCATTGATGACGTCACCGCCCTCCTCCAGGCCTTTGGTGCCACAGCCAATGTGGCCGCGCTCGATGCCACAGTTGCCGGCCGCGGCGGCAATCTGCCCGAAGCCCTGCTGCGCACGGACGCCATCCTGGCCCATCCGGTGTTCAACACCCACCACACCGAACACGAAATGCTGCGCTACCTGAAGCGCCTGCAGAACCGTGACCTGGCGCTGGATCACTCGATGATCTCCCTGGGCTCGTGCACCATGAAGCTCAACGCCACCAGCGAGATGATCCCGGTCACCTGGCCCGAATTCGCCGACATCCACCCCTTCGCACCGGCCGAGCAGACCACCGGCTACATCGAGATGATCGAAGGCCTCGCCGCCCAACTGCGCGAGATCACCGGCTTCGACGCCATCTGCATGCAGCCCAACTCCGGCGCCCAGGGCGAGTACGCCGGCCTCGTGGCCATCCAGCGCTACCACGCTGCCCGCGGCGACCACCACCGCAAGGTGTGCCTGATTCCGAAATCCGCCCACGGCACCAACCCCGCCACCGCCCAGATGTGCGGCATGGATGTGGTGGTGGTCAATTGCGACGACAACGGCAACGTGGACCTCGCCGACCTCAAGGCCAAGGCGGAACAGCACGCCGACAAGCTGGCCGCGCTGATGATCACCTACCCGTCCACCCACGGCGTGTTCGAGGAGGCCATCCGCGAGATCTGCGCCACCGTGCACCAGTACGGCGGCCAGGTTTACATGGACGGCGCGAACATGAATGCCCAGGTCGGCCTCACCTCGCCCGCCACCATCGGCGCCGACGTGAGCCACATGAACCTGCACAAGACCTTCTGCATCCCCCACGGCGGCGGCGGACCGGGCATGGGTCCGATCGGCCTCAAGGGCCACCTGGCGCCCTTCATGGCCGACCACGTGGTGGCCCCCACCGGGGGCGAGGACCGTCCCAACGCCGGCCAGGGTGCCGTCTCCGCGGCCCAGTTCGGCTCCGCCAGCATCCTGCCGATCTCCTGGATGTACATCACCATGATGGGCGGCCGCGGCCTCAAGCGCGCCACCGAGGTGGCCATCCTCAACGCCAACTACGTGGCCAGCCGCCTCAAGGACCACTACCCGGTGCTGTACACCGGCAGCCAGGGCCGCGTCGCCCACGAGTGCATCCTCGACATCCGCCCGATCAAGGCGGCCACCGGCATCTCCGAGGTGGATATCGCCAAGCGTCTGATGGACTACGGCTTCCACGCCCCGACCATGTCCTTCCCGGTGGCCGGCACGATCATGGTCGAGCCCACCGAGTCCGAGGACAAGGGCGAACTGGACCGCTTCATCGCCGCGATGGTGGCAATCCGCAACGAGATCCGCGCCATCGAGGAAGGCCGCCTGCCCACCGACGACAACCCGCTGAAGAACGCCCCGCACACCCAGGCCGACTTCATCGGCGAGTGGAGCCGCCCGTATTCCCGCCAGGAAGCAGCGTTCCCGCTGCCCTGGGTGGGCGACAACAAGTTCTGGCCGAGCGTGAACCGGATCGACGACGTCTATGGCGACCGCAACCTGTTCTGCGCCTGCATGCCGATGGACGAGCTGGCCTGAGTCTCAGGACACACGCAAGCGAAAGGCCGGTCCTCCATGGGGAGACCGGCCTTTTTGGTTGGCTGACGCCGCAGCCGGGGACCCCGCGGAGCGTCAATGCTCAGCGCTTCAGAAGCGCCTTCAACCGACTCACGGGGATCGCGTAGGAAATGCCCGAAGGCGCACTGATGGCGTTCTCCTTCATGCCTTTCACGAAGGTCATGTTGAGAACGCCCACCACCAGCCCGCTCTCCACCGCATACAGCGGGCTGCCGCTGTTACCCGGGTAGGAAACGATGTCCAGCTGCAGCACGGGGTAACTCCCCTGGGACAGGCGGCGAATGGCCCCTGGCTGCAGGTCCCGGGCGTTGGGGACAGGCTGTCCGAGGGGGGTGATCGCCGCCACGATCCCTTTATGAGTGACCGGGATGATGCCGATGCTGCCCCCCAGGGGAAAGCCCGTCAGCGCCACATCCTGCCCTTCCCTGACGTCCTCTTCCTCAGCCAGGGGCAGCGGGGGCAAGGAGGGCCCCTTGAAACGCAGGACGGCCAGATCGAACTCAGGTGCGGAAGCCTCCACCTCCACCGGCCGCACCGCAACCTTGCCTGTGGTCGGCAGCGCAATCACCAGCCGTTCCTCCACCTCGCGCTTGTCCAGCGCCGCATTGGCCACATGACTGTTGGTCGCCACCTGGTTGCCATCCCCCACCACAAAGCCCGTGCCCAGAAACTGGAACTGCGGATTGCGGGTAGCCAGGAAGGTACCTACCGCCACCACCGAGGGCTTGACCCGGGGAATCGTCTCCACCAGCCCGGCCCAGCCTGGAGAAGCCACCAGCAGACCCAGACCTGCCAGGAAAATACGTCGTTTCATTGCGCTCAACTCCCGCCCCTGAGGGCCTGCAGGGCCGGTGAAGCCCCCACGACGCGGGCATCAAAGGGGTGCTCGGTACGCGGAAAGAATGCCAGGATCCGCCGTACGTAGTTCTGGGTCTCCTTGTAAGGAGGAACTCCCTTGTATCGATCCACTGCGCCTTCACCAGCGTTGTAACCGGCTACAGCAAGCGGTACGTTCCCCCGGTAGTAGGCGAGCAACCAGCGCAGGTAGGCCAGACCACCCTTGATGTTCTGTACCGGATCGAAAGTGTTCGTCACATTGAAGCGGCTCGCCGTTTCCGGGATCAGCTGCATCACGCCCATGGCATTCTTGGGTGACACCGCCTTGCTGTCAAAATTGGATTCGGTGGTTGCAATGGCCAGCGCCAGGCGAGGCTCGATCGAGAATCGGGGAGCCAGGGTCGTGATCAGTTCGACCAGCTTTTTCTTCTGCTCAGGCAGCGACGCAAGATATTTTCGGGTATCCCAGTCATCCCGGGCGACGAAGGCCTCCCCGTAGCCTGGTGCCTTGAGGCAATCCGGCACGGCTCCCACATACTCACTGCCCAGGGAGCGGGCCCGGAGCGCGGCATCGTGCCCCTTCAGCATGGCCATTTCGAAGAAGGTCGCCGCGTAGCTGTCATCCCGCGCGACACCACGCCCATTGGCGTACATCCAGCCCAGGCTGTACATGGCCTCGGCGTTACCGAGCCGGGCCGCATCACAATACAACTCTGCTGCCCGGGACGGATCCCGGGGCACGCCCTCCCCATGCTCATGGGCACGGGCTTCCGCCAGCAATACGGCGTCCGGCGCCGTATCCTGCTCAGGCCCTGCCCATGCATGACTCGCCAACCCGGCGGCCAGCAGCAGGGCCACAAGCCCACGGGCTGGCAGGAATCGAAGGATTACAGCCGCCACACCTTCGCCCCAGCCCCTTCCAGCGCGGCCGGATCGTAGAAGCTCTTCACGTCCGCAAACACACCGCCCGGCACGAGCTTGGCGCACAGGGCCGGCACGCCCAGGGCCGCGTACTCGTTGTGGGACACCGCCGCCACAATGGCCCCCGCCCGGGGCAGCGCATCCCAGGGCGTAAGGCTCACACCATACTCGTGCTCGGCCTCGGCGGATTCGGCCACCGGATCATGCACATGCACCTTCACACCGTAGCTCTTCAGCTCGTTGATCACGTCGATCACCTTGCTGTTCCGGAGGTCCGGGCAGTTTTCCTTGAAGGTCAGGCCCAGCACGATCACGTCCGCGCCCTTGATGTTGTGGCCGTTCTGGATCATCTGCTTCACCGTCTGCTCGGCCACGTACTTGCCCATGCTGTCGTTGATGCGACGGCCGGCCAGGATCACCTGCGGGTGGTAGCCCAGCATGTCGGCCTTGTGGGTGAGGTAGTAGGGGTCGACGCCGATGCAGTGGCCGCCCACCAGGCCCGGACGGAAGGGCAGGAAGTTCCACTTGGTGCCGGCGGCCTTGAGCACTTCGAGGGTGTCGATGCCGATCTTGTGGAAGATCACCGAGAGTTCGTTCATCAGGGCGATGTTGAGGTCGCGCTGGGTGTTTTCGATGACCTTGGCGGCTTCGGCGACCTTGATGGAGCTGGCCGGGTACACGCCGGCGGTGATCACCGAGGCGTAGGTGTCGGCGACGATCTTGAGGGTCTCGGGGGTGTCGC
>NZ_JAQUVG010000080.1 GCF_028693495.1 Zoogloea sp.
GGACGAGCATCTGGTTGACCAGGTGGGAGAGGCGGTCGATGGCGCCGATACACTGACGGGCCCGGCTATCCCGGGAGGCGGTGTCGTGGTCCCCCGGTATCAGTTCGAGCTGGGTACGGATGCCCGCCAGCGGGGTGCGCAGCTGGTGGGCCGCGTTGGCAACGAAGCGCTGCTGGGCCGCGGAGGCCTGTTCCAGGCGTTCCAGCAGCTGGTTGAATTCCCCGACCAGGGGGCGTATTTCCGCGGGCGCGGCGCTTTCGTCGAGGGGCAGGAGTGCCCCGTGACCCATGTTGTGAAGGGCCCGCCGGATGCCTTCCACTGGAATCAGGGCATGGTTGATGCCGAACCAGATGGTTGCGCCGGTGGCAGCAGCGAAGAAGACGAGGGGAAGGATCAGGGCGAAGGCCAGGTCCACCTTGAGCTGGTCGCGCTTGCGGGTTGTCTCGGCGACCACGAAGACGAAGGGGGCCTGGTCCACCTGCCTGTGGATCGTGGTAACCCGGATCGGATGGTTGCGAAAATGGGCGTCGAAGCTGACCCGGTCCTTCAACCCCTGTTCCGGATCCGGTGGCTCGTGGGGGAGGCCGGCGTCGCCGGCGATAAAGCGCTCGCCGGGGCCGAGTACCAGGTAATAGATGTCGTCCACCCGGTCGGAGCGCAGCACCTGCTCTGCTGCAGGAGGAAACACGAAATGCGGCCCGTCTTTCCCGATTTCCAGGTGGGGCACGAGGGCCAGGCTGGCATCTGCCAGTGCCTGGTCGAGGGCTTCCATGGCCGGCTGATGGACCAGATGGAAGGCCAGGGGCAGAAACGTGATCAGGGCCAGGGCTGCCGGCAGCAGCAGCCACAGCAGCAGGGCCTTACGCAGGCTTCGGGTCATGGGGCGGATTTTCCAGCATGTAGCCGAGGCCACGCACGGTGCGGATGCGGATTCCCGCGGGTTCGAGCTTGGTGCGCAGGCGGGAAATATAAACTTCGACCGCATTTTCGCTCATGTCCTGGTCCCAGGAGCAGACCGCGGCCACGATCCGCTCCTTGCTCAGCACCCGCTCCGGATGGTCGAGGAGGAACTGGAGGATTCCCCACTCCCGCCGGGGCAGATCCAGGGGATGCCCCAGCAGCCAGGCCCGGTGTGCGTCCTGGTCCAGGGTGAGGGGGCCGTAATCGCGCCGGTTGCCGCCCTGACCCCGGCTCCGGCGGAGCAGGGCTTGAACCCGGGCCAGCAACTCGACCGCAGCAAAGGGCTTGGTCAGGTAATCGTCGGCCCCCAGATTGAGACCCCGCACCCGCTCATTGAGGGCATCCCGGGCGGTGAGCATCAGCACATGGATGGGGTTGTGACGGGCCCGCAGCCGGCTGAGGAGTTCCAGCCCGTCGATGCCGGGCAGACCGATGTCGAGTACCATCAGGTCGAACGTCTCGGTGGCCAGGGCCGCTTCGGCCTGTTCTCCGGAGCCTACGTAGTCGGCGGTGAAGCCGGCACCACGCAGGAGCTGGGCCACACCGTCCGCCAGCAGAGGGTCGTCTTCAACGATGAGAATGCGCATGGCGGTGAGGGGTCGTCAGGGCTGAGGCGTGGAGGAGGCCGGATCCCGCTGTCCGCCGTAGGACAGGAGTACCGGCAGGAGCAGCAGGGTGAAGATCGTGGCGCTGATGATGCCGCCAACGATCACGACTGCAAAGGGGCGCTGGGTTTCCGAGCCGATGCCGTGGGACAGGGCTGCTGGCAGCAGTCCGAGGCCCGCCATCAGGGCGGTCATCACGATGGGGCGCAGGCGCAGCATGGCACCGTCCAGGATGGCGTCCGGGCGGGGGGCGCCCCGACGGGAAATCTCGATCACCTGCTCCACCAGGATGACACCATTCTGGACGGAAATTCCGGCCACCGCGATGAAGCCGACCGCGGCCGACACGGACAGGTGCAGTCCGGCCAGTCCCAGTCCGGCAAAGCCGCCGATCAGGGTGAAGGGCACCATGGCCAGCACCAGCAGGGCCGGGCGGACATCCTTGAAGGCCCAGAACAGCAGGGAGAAGATCAGCGCCAGGGTGATCGGCACGATCAGCTTGAGGCGGGCCATGGCCCGTTGCTGGTTCTCGAACTGTCCGCCCCAGGCGATGCTGTAGCCCGGCGGGAGGCTCACCTCCGCAGCGACCTTCTGCTGGGCCTCGGCGACGAAGCTGCCCTGGTCGCGGCCCCGCAGGTTGGCCTTCACGATCACGCTGCGGCTGCCGGCTTCCCGCTGGATCCGGGAGGCGCCCTGACGCAGCTCCACGTCGGCCAGGTCGCCGAGGGGGATGCTGGCCTTGCCGTCGGGCAGGACCACCGGCAGGCGGGCGATGTCATCCACCTGATCGCGGAACCGGGGACCGAAGCGCAGCGTGACGTCGTGGCGGCGTTCGCCATCGTAGTAGGTGTTGACGACGCTGCCTCCCAGCGCCGTCTGGATCATTGTATTCACGTCAGCCACGCGGATGCCATAGCGGGCCAGGGCGTCCCGGTGCAGGCGGATGTCCACTTCGCTCTGGCCACCCACGGGCAGGGCGGCCACGTCGGCCGAGCCATGGATGTGGTTGAGGACACTGGCGATCTGGCGTCCCTTGGCTTCCAGCACATCCAGGTTGGGCCCGAAGACCTTCACGGCGATTTCGCCCTTGGCGCCCGAGAGGGATTCCTCGACGCTGTCCTGGATCACCTGGGAGAAGTTGGTGGTGAGCCCCGGCAGGCTCGCCAGGCGCGCGGACATGCTGTCCACCAGTTCATCCTTGGTGGCATGGCGCCATTCGCTGCGGGGCTTCAGGTCCACCAGGATCTCGATGTTGTTGGGGCCCTTCGGATCGGTGCCGTCATCCGGACGCCCGACGTGGCTCATCACGGCCTTCACCTCCACATAGTCCATCAGGACTGCGCGGACCTTGTGTTCCACGTCCTTGGTGGTGGTCAGGGCCGAGGATTGAGGCAGGCTGATGGTCAGCCAGATGTTGCCTTCGTCCAGCTTGGGCAGGAACTCCGAGCCAAGCAAGGGTGCCAGGCCAAGGGCGGTGGCGAGGCACAGCAGGGAGGCTCCGATCACGCTCCGTCGATGGGCCTGCAGGCGCAGCAGCAGGGTCCGGTAGCGGAGCTGGAGCCGGTGCAGCCAGGGACTTTCCCTTTCGGCCATGTCCTGCTGGTTGAGGGCGTAGGAGAGCAGGGTGGGCACCAGGGTCAGGGTCAGGATCAGGCCACCGAGCAGCGCAAACGACAGGGTGAGGGCCACTGGGGTGAAGATCCGCCCCTCCATGCGCTGGAAGGTGAAGATGGGCAGGAAGGCGACGATGATGATGGCCTTGGAGAACAGGATCGGCGAGCCCAGTTCCACACAGGTCTGCTTGAGGGCGTGGAGGCGTCGCCCGACCGCCGAAGCGATGCCGTGATGTTCGGTCTGGGCGTCCACGGCGAGACGCACCATCAGGGCCTCCACCATCACCACGGCGCTGTCGATGATGACGCCGAAGTCCACCGCGCCCAGGGAGATCAGGTTGGCGGAGACGCCCATGCCATGCATCAGGATGAACGCGAAGAGCAGTGACAGAGGGATCACCGCCGCAACGATGATGGCGGCCCGGAGGTTGCGCAGGAAGGCCAGCAGGATGCCGGTCACCAGCACCGCGCCGACCAGCAGGTTTTCCGCCACCGTGGTCACGGTGTGACCGATCAGTTCGGTGCGCTGATAGATCGGGCGGATCCGGTAACCTTCGGGGAGACGGGCATTCACCTCGTCCACCTTGAGCTTGAGGGCCTCGACGATCTTGGTCGCATTGCCGCCCTTGGTCATCTGGACGATGCCCTCCACCACATCATCGTGCTCGTTGAAGGCCACGATGCCGCTGCGGGGGCGGGCGCCGCTCGTCACCTCGGCCACGTCGCTGATGCGTACCGGCTTGCCGTCCCGGGCGACGATCACCACGTCGCGGATGTCGTCGAGGCTGGAGAACAGCCCCAGGGTCCGGACCACCAGGGCCTCATCGCCCCGACGCAGCAGGCCGCCGCTGCTGTTGCCACTGGCGCTGTTCAGGGCCTGGCTGACGTCGGTCAGGCTGAGTGCGTACTTGCGCAGCAGGTCAGGGTCGATGCGCACCTGCATTTCCCGCACGGCGCCACCGAAACTCACCACCTCGGCGATCCCCGGGACCATGCGCAGGGCGGGGCGGATGGTCCAGTCCTGGACCGCCCGGACCTCCTCCTGGGAGGCATTGGCGGGACTCTCCAGGACGTAACGGTAAATCTCTCCGACCGCCGTGGTCAGGGGGGCGAGGACCGGCTGGGTGCCGGTGGGCAGACTGACCTGCTGCAGGCGTTCGAGGACCTGCTGGCGGGCGAAGTAGTCGGCAGTCCGGTCATTGAAGGTCAGGGTGACGACGGACAGGCCGGTGATCGAGACCGAGCGGAGCTGGGTCAGCCCCGGAACGCCGCTCATTTCCCGCTCGATGGGGAGGGTGACGGTACGCTCCACTTCCTCCGGTGCCTGGCCGATGGCCTGGGTGACCACCTGCACCTGGACGTCCTGAACGTCGGGAAAGGCTTCGATGGAAATCTGGCTGACCGCATAAAGACCATAACCGAGCAGGGTCAGGGCGGCAATCAGCACGAAGGCCCGCTGGCGCAGGGCGAGGGTGATGAGGGTGTCGAACATGGCGGACCTCAGCGGGAACTGCTGGCGAGTTCAGCGTTGAGGAGCAGGGCGCCGGTGCACACGACCTGCTCGCCCGCCTGGAGCCCGGATGCCACGTAGGCATGCTGACGGGTCTGAACGGCCAGGGTCACCTCGCGTTTCTCGAAGACCCCGGGCTCCCCCTGCACGAAGACGTAGTTCTTGACCCCTTCCACCAGCAGCGCCCCGATGGCGATGCGCGGGCGTTCTTCCCGCTGGTCGGCCAGCAGGGCGACCCTGGCGTACATCTCGGGTTTGAGCAGCCCTTCGGCGTTATCCACGGCCACCCGGGCCTGAACGCGGCGGGTCTGGGGATCCAGGGTGGGGGCGACGTGGATGATCCGCCCCCTGAAGCTGCGCTGGGGGTAGGCGGTGACCTCCACGGTGGCCGGGTTACCCACCGCTACGAGGGGCAGATCCCGTTCGGGGATGTCCACCAGCACCACCAGGCGCCGCATGTCGCTGATCACGAACAGGGGGTCCGGGATCTCGGGGCGGACTTCCATGCCCGGGTTGATCTGCCGCGTGGCCACCATCCCGCTGAGCGGTGAACGCAGCAGATAGCGTTCGCTCCCCGGGTCGAGGCGGTTGCCCTGGGTCAGGTTGGCCAGACGCAGCCGTGCCCGGTGGGCTTCGGCCTGCGCCTGTTGCCAGGCGGCCTGGGCCGCTTCCAGTTCCCGGCGGGGGACGACTTCGGCTTCGAAGAGGCTGCGGGTGCGTTCCAGGGCCGCCTTTTTCTGGGTGGCGTCGGCCTGGGCCTTGTCCCGGTCGGCCGTGGCTGCACCCAGCTCCGGTGCGTCGAGCACGGCAAGCACGTCGCCGGCCTGGACCATGTCGCCCACGTTCGCGCGGATCTGGAGGACCCGGCCAGCCACCGGAGCGATCAGCCGGGATGTGGCGTTCTCGTCATAGCTGACCCGGGCAGCCAGGGGCTCGTCCATGGGGACGGGGGCGAGCTCCGCGGTCTCCACTTTCAACTGCGCCAGCTGGGGCGCGGCCGTCGGAAACCGGAGCCGGCCGGGTTCAGCGGAAGGGCGCTGGACAACCGCCTCTGCCGGCGCCGGGAGAGCAGGGGGGGACTGGAAGTGCCACACGGCCAAGGTTGTAATCACTGCGACGCAGGCGGCGCCGACGATTATTTTGGTTTTCATTCGGCGGCTCCTGCCAGGCGGAGGGAGATGGCGCTGCGGGCCAGGTCGGCCCGGGCCTGAACGGTTTCGATGCGTGCAGCGCGCAGGGTGCGCTGGGTGTCCAGATAGTCGGTGAGGCTCATGCCGCCTTTCTGGATCGCCGCTTCTGCCCCCCGTCCTGCCCGTTCGGCGGCCGGCAGTGCCACCTCGCGGAGGCGCTGGTAGCGTTCTTGGCGGGCCGCGTGGTCGGATTGCAGGCGCGCACGCTCGGCTTGAATGGCGGCCTGGGTGGCGCTGAGCTGCTGCCCGGCCGCGGTGTAATCCGCCTCGCTGCGGGCGATGTCGCCCCGGTAATCGTTGCCGGTCAGCAGGGGGACGGAAATGCTTACCCCGAAGGTGTTGCGTCCTTCCGGCGGATAGTGTTCGTACTGAATACCCACCGACACGTCGCGGGTGCGCTGGGCGCGGGCCACCTCCCGCAGGGCGTCGGCCTGCTCGAGACGGCGGCGGGCGGCCAGGAGGTCAGGACGTTCGCCGGGCTCCGCCGCCGGCCCCGGGGCTTCCGGCCACTGACCATCCGTCTCCAACTGGTCGGCAGGGATCTGGTTCCCCAGCAGGAGGGCGAGGGCGATGCGGGCTCGGGTCTGGGCAAGTTCGGCCAGGCGTGCGTCGTTGGCAACCCGGGCGGCATCCGCCTCAAAGCGGGCCACATCGACACCGGCCAGGTCGCCTGCCTTGCCACGCAGGCTTGCCGCCTCGGCGGTGCGCGCCGCCAGGCGGGCATTCTCGCGGGCGATGCGAGCCACTTCACCGCCGGCCAGCAGGTCCAGCCAGGTGTTGGCCAGATCCAGACGGGCCAGGCGGATGGTGTTGTCCAGATCGGCCTGGGTGGCGGACAGGTTGCTGCCTGCTGCGCGCAGGCGATGGGTCCGCTTGTCTCCCCGCTCGAGCTGTTGATCCAGGCGAACCAGGTTGTCGAAGGGGCGGTCCCAGTAGCCCCCGCTTCCTTTCCGTGCCGGGTTGATGCTGCTGACGCCGACGCTGAGTACCGGGTTGGGGCTGACGCCGGCCATCTGCGTGCCGGCCCTGGCGGCCAGCAGGGCCGTCCGGGCCTGCTGGATGTCCGGATTGGCCTCCAGCAACAGCCCCTCGGCGGCCGCGAAGGAGAGGGGGGCGGTGCCCGCAGCCTGAGCCGGTGAGGCTGTTGCCAGAACAAGGGCCAGGAGCGGCAGGAGCAAGCGAACGGACATGGCAGATCGGGGGCGGGAATGTACATCCCCAATCTAGGCCCCGAGCCTTGCGCAAGCCTGTCTCTTTGCTTGCATGAAGCTTGCGGCCGCGCCCCTCAATTCAAGGCAGGCCGGATTTTTCGCTGACGGAAGGGGGGAGGGCGTTGGTCGAGGTCTGTTGAAGTTTGAGCCTCGGGCTCGTATTGCCGCGAAAACGGGATTCGTGATGCCCGCGCAGGCGTCGGCCCTCTTCTGAAAGAGCCCGGTCTGGCTGCCGCCGTTGAGCTTGTCTTCAACGGCGACGACAAAAAAAGAATTTCAGCGCTCTTGAAAAGGTGCACCCTCGACCCTATTATTAGCACTCGTCGGGGGTGAGTGCTAGCAGCCTGCCTCCGCCTGATGCCAACGCCTGTTGGCCAATGCATTTTTTCTCGGGCGCATTTGCCCGGTGTGAAACGAGTAGGAGACCTTACAGATGAAAATCCGTCCCTTGCATGATCGCGTGATCGTCAAGCGCGTTGAAGCCGAGCGCACCACTTCCAGCGGTATCGTCATCCCCGACTCCGCCGGTGAGAAGCCCGACCAGGGTGAAATCCTGGCTGTCGGCCACGGCAAGATCCTTGAGAACGGCGAAGTCCGCAAGATGGATGTGAAGGTGGGCGATCGCGTCCTGTTCGGCAAGTATGCCGGCCAGACCGTCAAGGTCGATGGTCAGGAACTGCTGGTCATGCGTGAAGAAGACATCATGGGCGTGGTCGAGGCCTGAGCCTCCGCTCCCCCTGATCCTCCCCCATCCGCTTTAAAGAATTCCGGAGAAACACAGAATGGCAGCTAAAGAAGTCAAGTTTGGCGATTCCGCCCGCGCCCGCATGGTTGAAGGCATCAACGTCCTGGCCGATGCGGTCAAGGTCACCCTGGGCCCCAAGGGTCGCAACGTCGTGCTCGAGCGCTCCTTCGGCGCTCCGACCGTGACCAAGGACGGTGTGTCCGTGGCCAAGGAAATCGAGCTGAAGGACAAGTTCGCCAACATGGGCGCCCAGATGGTCAAGGAAGTCGCTTCCAAGACCTCCGACATCGCCGGTGACGGCACCACCACCGCCACCGTGCTGGCTCAGTCCATCGTCCGCGAAGGCATGAAGTTCGTCGCCGCCGGCATGAACCCGATGGACCTGAAGCGCGGCATCGACAAGGCCGTGATCGCCACCCTGGAAGAGCTGAAGAAGCTGTCCAAGCCCTGTTCCACCAACAAGGAAATCGCCCAGGTCGGTTCCATTTCCGCCAACTCCGACTCCTCCATCGGCGACATCATCGCCAACGCGATGGAAAAGGTCGGCAAGGAAGGCGTGATCACCGTTGAAGACGGCAAGTCCCTGCAGAACGAACTCGACGTGGTCGAGGGCATGCAGTTCGACCGCGGCTACCTGTCCCCCTACTTCATCAACAATCCGGACAAGCAGGTTGCGATCCTCGAAAACCCGTTCGTCCTGCTCTTCGACAAGAAGATCTCCAACATCCGCGACCTGCTGCCGGTGCTCGAGCAGGTGGCCAAGGCCGGCCGCCCGCTGCTGATCATCGCTGAAGACGTGGACGGCGAAGCGCTGGCCACCCTGGTGGTGAACAACATCCGCGGCATCCTCAAGACCTGTGCCGTCAAGGCCCCGGGCTTTGGCGACCGTCGCAAGGCCATGCTGGAAGACATCGCCGTGCTGACCGGCGGCCAGGTGATCGCCGAAGAAGTCGGCCTGACCCTCGAGAAGGCCACCCTGGAAGATCTGGGCCAGGCCAAGCGCATCGAAGTGGGCAAGGAAAACACCACCCTCATCGACGGCGCTGGCGTTGCCGAGCGCATCGAAGCCCGCGTCAAGCAGATCCGCGTGCAGATCGAGGAAGCCACCTCCGACTACGACCGTGAAAAGCTGCAGGAACGCGTGGCCAAGCTGGCCGGCGGTGTTGCCGTGATCAAGGTTGGCGCTGCCACCGAAGTCGAAATGAAGGAAAAGAAGGCCCGCGTGGAAGACGCGCTGCACGCCACCCGTGCCGCCGTTGAAGAAGGCATCGTCCCCGGCGGCGGCGTGGCCCTGCTGCGTGCCCGTGCCAACCTGACCGGCCTCAAGGGCGACAACCACGACCAGGACGCCGGCATCAAGATCGTGCTGCGCGCCATGGAGCAGCCCCTGCGTGAAATCGTCGCCAACGCCGGCGCCGAAGCTTCCGTGGTGGTCAACAAGGTGACCGAAGGTAGCGGCAATTTCGGCTACAACGCTGCCACCGATGTGTACGGTGACATGGTCGAAATGGGCGTTCTCGACCCCACCAAGGTGACCCGCACCGCGCTGCAGAACGCTGCCTCCGTGGCCGGCCTGATGCTGACCACCGACTGCATGGTTGCCGAACTGGCTGAAGACAAGCCGGCCGGCGGCATGCCCGACATGGGCGGCATGGGTGGTATGGGCGGCATGGGCATGGGCATGTAATTCCCGCCCGGACCTTCCGGTCCCTGAAAAACCCCGCAGCTGCAACCCTGTTTACTTAAAGGGAGTCGTCTTGCGGGTGACCGGAAATCGGGTCTTTGAAGTCTTGAACGTCCTGGGTCTTGATGACCCGGGACGTTTTTTTTATGGACAGGCATTCCATGCTGCGGCGCGGCCAGCCGGAGCCGGATCAGGGGGCTCGGCGATCGGCAGAACAGCCCCCAATCCTCAGGGAGCCTGGCCATGGACCGGCAGTTACGTGGTGCTCAGAGTCGGTCCAGGCCGTCGAAGGTCGTATAGACGGACTTCAGCCAACTCTTCACGCGCTGGCGTTCGAGCATGCCCAAGGCATCCTCGCCGCTGCGCTGATTCACCGCAGCCCAGAAGCTGGCATCCTGGCGATCGATCTTGCGCATGCTGGCTTCGTGCAGTGCCGGCAGGCTGATCACGCGGGCACCCAGGGCCTGTGCCGCTGCCAACTCGGGTGAAGCCTCGAGCTGGGAAAAGTCAGTGCCACGGCCATGGTTCTTCACCACCACATAGCTCGGCCCTTCGCCATAGGTCTCGAGCAGCTTGCCCAGCAAGTCGACCGAATCCTTGCCGGCATCGGCCAGATGCCAGAAATTGACCTGCACCCCGAGTTCGCCAAGCAGGCCCAGCAGGTCGGATTCCTTGATCCAGAGCGCCAGCGGCGCTGCCGTTTGTGCTGCAAGATCGACAATCACGCTGTGCCCGATGCCCTCTTCTGGTGCATCCTCGAATGGTAAGGCGATCTGATCCAGCCCGTCGTAGCGGTCCACCACCACGGGCGCGGCATAGTCGGTGTAGAAACGGGCGAAGGTCGTGTGGGAGCGGTCGGTGTCGAAGCCCGTAAAGGGCTGGCCCTTGTCGATGTAGTACTGGGCCAGGGCCCGGGCAACAACTGATTTGCCCACGCCGCCTTTTTCGCCACCGATGAAGTTGAGGGAACGCATTGTGTGTCCTGAATGAATTGAGCGGTGCTCCGCTTGCTGACAGAGTTGCCATGCCACCAGCGCCAAGCAATGATTGGGCCACAAGCAAACCTTCAGGGCGGAAGATCGCCCATGCGATTGCCTCCCGACGCGCAGCGCTCAGACGGCACACAATCCGTACGGATCGCCACAATCGGCATAGGGGCGGCCAGATTGCCTGGCCGACCCCTCCCACACCACCCGGCATGCCGCCTCCTGATCGGCGGGTTTGATCAGGGAAATTTATCCGTCGATAGAGTGCGTAAGTTGGCAGTAAGGGAGACCCGGTAATTTGCGATCACCAGTAGAGGAGCCACGGGGCTTCTTCTGCAAAGGTTCATTCGAGAGGAGGAGAAATATGAGAGACGACCTCGGCGACCGCATCCGGGCAAACCCCAAATACCAGGAGCTGGTCTCGAAACGTAATAGCTACGGCTGGATCATGACCCTGCTCATGCTGGTCGTGTATTACGGATACATTGTGCTGATTGCCTTCAACAAGGAGTTCCTCGCCCAGAAAATGGGTACGGGAGTCATGTCGATTGGTATTCCCATTGGCGTAGGGGTGATCCTCTTCACCATCATCATTACCGGCATCTATATCCGCCGCGCGAATACCGAATTCGACGCCCTCAAGGAACAAGTCATCAAGGAGGCCAGCAAGTGATGCGCTCTTCCCATCTGATCCTCAGCCTGCTGGCCTTGCTGGCTTCCGGTGCCGCCCTGGCAGCGGGTGCCGATCTTGGCGTAGCCGAGAAGCAGGCCACCAACTGGACTGCCATCGCCATGTTCGGCATCTTCGTTGCCGGCACGATGTACATCACCAAGTGGGCCGCCTCCAAGACCAAGTCGGCGGCAGACTTTTACACCGCCGGCGGTGGCATCACCGGCTTCCAGAATGGCCTGGCGATCGCCGGTGACTACATGTCCGCCGCGTCCTTCCTGGGTATCTCCGCTGCCGTGATGGCGAACGGTTACGATGGCCTGATCTTCGCCATCGGCTTCCTCGTCGGCTGGCCCATCATCACCTTCCTGATGGCCGAGCGCCTGCGCAACCTGGGCAAATTCACCTTTGCCGACGTGGCCGGTTACCGCTTCCAGCAAACCCCGATCCGCGCCTTTGCTGCTTCCGGCACGCTGGTCGTGGTCGCCTTCTACCTCATCGCCCAGATGGTCGGTGCCGGTCAGTTGATCAAGCTGCTGTTCGGTCTCGAGTACTGGATTGCCGTGGTGGTTGTGGGTGCCCTGATGATGGTTTACGTGCTCTTCGGTGGCATGACCGCCACCACCTGGGTGCAGATCATCAAGGCTGTGCTGCTGCTGGCGGGCGCTTCCTTCATGGCCTTCATGGTGCTGGTCAAGTTTGGTTTCAGCCCCGAGGCCATGTTTGCCAAGGCTGTCGAGATCAAGACCGCGCTGGCCGCCAAGGATGCCAAACTGATCGAGGAAGCCGCCAAGGCTGGCAAGGACATCGCCGTGCTGGCTGCGGCCAAGGGTGATTCCATCATGGGTCCGGGCTCCTTCGTGAAGGATCCCATCTCCGCCATCTCCTTCGGCATGGCCCTGATGTTCGGTACCGCCGGTCTGCCCCACATCCTGATGCGCTTCTTCACCGTGCCGGATGCCAAGGAAGCACGCAAGTCCGTGGGCTGGGCCACCGTCTGGATCGGCTACTTCTACATCCTGACCTTCATCATCGGCTTCGGCGCCATCTGCTTCGTGCTGACCGACCCGGCCTTCCTGGATGCCAAGGGTGTTCTGAAGGGCGGCGGCAACATGGCGGCCATTCACCTGGCCAACGCAGTGGGCGGCAACGTCTTCCTCGGCTTCATCTCCGCGGTTGCCTTCGCCACCATCCTCGCCGTGGTGGCCGGTCTGACCCTCTCCGGTGCGTCTGCCGTGTCTCATGACCTGTACGCCACCGTGTTCAAGAAGGGCAACGCCGACTCCGCAGCCGAGCTGCGTGTCTCCCGCATCACCACCATCGTGCTGGGTATCGTGGCGGTGGTCCTGGGTATTGCCTTCGAAAAGCAGAACATCGCCTTCATGGTGTCCCTGGCCTTCGCGATCGCTGCTTCTGCCAACTTCCCGGTGCTCTTCATGAGCGTGTTGTGGAAGGACTGCACCACCAAGGGTGCGGTGATCGGTGGCTTCCTGGGCCTGACCAGCGCCGTCGTGATGACCATCCTGTCCGACTCCGTGTGGGTTGCCACCCTGGGCAATCCGAAGGGATCCGCTCCCTTCCCCTACACCTCGCCGGCCCTGTTCTCCATGACGATCGGCTTCGTGGGGATCTGGCTCTTCTCGGTGCTTGACCGCAGCCCGAATGCCCAGAAGGAGCGTGCTGACTTTGCTGCCCAGCTGATTCGCTCCGAAACGGGTATCGGTGCCGCTGGCGCCTCCGGTCACTAAGTACGACACGCCTTGCGGGGGCCCTGGCCCCTGCGGAGGCAACCCACCCAACCCCGGCTGCCGTAAGGTGGCCGGGGTTTTTCAATTGGGGTACATGCGCATTCGTGCATGCCCCGGGTGTTGTGCAAGGGCGGCAAGGCCCATGACAGGGAATGCCCTGTGCTAGACTCGTGCGGCTCTGGATTGGGATGGCCCGCAGGGCCGCAGACGGACTTTCGCCTTGGGAGAGCGTGTCGGAATTCGGGGCAGGCTGGCCAGAAGCAGACCGGAAAAGGCCTGGGCCAAAAAAAGACGGCGGGGGAATGGTCCGTCGGGCGGCTCAAATCCCCCGAGGCGCAGTCGCAGCTTGCGCCACGGCGTTGCCTCCAAGACCGAGTAAAAGGAGAACAGCGGTGCGAGCTTGCCTTGCTCCGCTTACTTCAAACTTACACTTCTGTCCGAACGACACTCCATGCGCATCCTGCTGGCTGAAGACGATCTGATCATTGCCGACGGCCTGACTCGGGCACTCAAGAAAGCCGGCTACGCCGTGGACCATGTGCCAAACGGGGCTGATGCGGACGCGGCCCTGCTGAGCCAGAGTTTCGACCTGTTGATTCTTGATCTGGGCTTGCCCAAACTGACCGGGATTGAGGTGCTGCGTCGCCTGCGGGCCCGCAAGAATGTCACCCCGGTGCTGATACTGACGGCCCAGGACGGCATCGAGGACCGTGTCTGTGGGCTGGATGCCGGTGCGGATGACTACCTGACCAAGCCCTTTGCCCTGCCTGAACTGGAGGCCCGCGTCCGCGCCCTCACCCGGCGGGGGACCGGCCAGGCCCGCTGCATCGAATACGCTCGCCTGAGTTACGATCAGGCTGATCGCGTCGCCAAGATCGATGGTCAGGTGGTCGAGCTGTCGGCCCGTGAAATCGGTCTTCTGGAAGTGCTGCTCCTGCGCGCAGGGCGACTGGTGAGCAAGGAGCAACTGGTGGACCATCTGTGCGGATGGGGGGAGGAGGTCTCCAACAACGCTATTGAGGTGTATGTCCATCGTTTGCGCAAGAAGCTGGAGCAGAGCGGCGTCCAGATCGTGACCGTCCGGGGTCTGGGATACTGTCTGGAAAAGCCGGATGTGGTCGCCTAGGCGACGCAAGGCGGAGGAAGATGCCTCCACCGATGGCAAGGCCTTCAATTCCCTGTTTGGCGAGATCCTCGACTGGATGCTCGCGCCCCTGCTGTTCCTGTGGCCGATCTCGATCATCGTCACCCACAACGTGGCTAACAGCATCGCCAATCAGCCCTACGATCAGGCGTTGGGGGTGAACGTCCGGGCCATTGCCCGCCTCGTCAAGCTGGAGAACGGCCAGGCCAGGGTCAATTTTCCCGAGCCGGCCAGGCTGATGCTGAGGGCCGACGAAGATGACACTGTTTATTACCAGGTGCGTGGCTTCAAGGGGGAGCTGCTTGCCGGGGACAAGGATATCCCGCCTGTTGACGCGCCTCCGGATGTGGTGCCCGAACTGGTGATGTACCGGGACGAGTCCATCGCTGGGGAAGAAGTCCGGGTCGCCTACCAGTTCATCCAGCCCATCCACAGCGCTCCCCAGAAGCGGGTCCTGCTGCAGGTGGCTGAAACCCGCAACAAGCGCAGTACTCTGGCATCAAGGGTGGTGACGGGTGTGCTGCTGCCCCAGTTCGCCATCATTCCGATTGCTGTGATCCTCGTCTGGCTGGGGCTGTCCCGCGGGATTGCGCCGCTCAATCACCTGCAGCGCCTGATCCGTCGCCGTCGCCCATCCGATCTCTCGCCCATCGCTGTATCCGGGGTGCCCGAAGAAGTGCGCCCCCTGATCATTGCCTTCAATGAAATGATGGCGCGTCTGGAAGAAAACCTGCAGGCCCAGCAGCGTTTCATTGCCGATGCGGCCCATCAGATGCGTACCCCGCTCACCGGCCTGCGGATGCAGACCGACCTGGCCCTGATGGAGAGCGACCCGGTCCAGGTTCATCGTTCCCTTCAACAGATTTCCGAGAGCGCCCAGCGGGCCAGCCACCTGATCAATCAACTCCTGGCCCTGGCCCGCGCCGAAGCCAGCTATGAAAAGATCTACGCTGTCGAACGGGTGGACCTGGAGTCCCTGCTGCGGGCCATGCTCAGCGATTTTGTCCCCCGGGCCCGCCAGAAGAACATCGACTTTGGCCTGGAGACCACCGGTGAGTCCCTGCTCATCGACGGCAACCCGGTCCTCCTGGGGGAACTGCTCAAGAACCTCATCGACAATGCCATCAAGTACACGCCGGAGGGTGGGTGCGTCACCGTGCGCACCATCGCCACCGAGATGGCCATCGTCGAGGTGGAGGACACGGGTATCGGCGTGCCCGAGGCGGACCGGGAAAGGGTCTTCGAGCGCTTCTATCGGGTCCTGGGCAGTTCCGAGAGCGGCTCGGGTCTGGGGCTGCCCATCGTCCGGGAAATTGCCGAGCTGCATCGGGCAAAGGTCAGCCTGATCCCCAATCCGGCGGGGCAGGGCACCATTGCCCAGGTCGTCTTTCCCCGCAGCCCCGAGGAGCCTGCCCTTTCTCTGCCCCCTTCCAGGGCTTTGTCCGAACAGTTCCCCCCCGCCTGAAGCCGTCCTTAAAAAAACCAGATAAAAATTTGACCTGCCAGAAAACTGTCTCTATAATGCGGTCTTCGTTGGCCAGTTAGCTCAGTTGGTAGAGCAGCGGATTGAAAATCCGCGTGTCCGTGGTTCGATTCCGCGACTGGCCACCACAAATAAATTCAAGCACTTACGCCAATCCTCAGGGGTTGGCGTTTTGCTTTTTAGCTTCTGTGTAGCCACGGTGTAGCCAGATTCCGACAATCCAGCTTCCCATCGGCAGCACGATCCAGCGATCCCCGCATTGCAGGCACACCCCGCCACCGTCCATACGCTCAGTTTTGAGCGCATCTGTCAGGAAAACCTGCGGCCTGTCCGTTTTGGCCCGCCGGATGCCCAAGCCAGGGTGAAGGAATCTTCAACTCTTGCCCCGCTTCCAAATCTGACCAAGCCCGCCAGCGCATCCACCAACGGTGGAAACGTCGTGCATGGTGCCGGTGCCCTCCTGCGCATGGAGTCCAGTGGTTGGACGCCATCGGTTCTGAGCCGTCCCCCGGGTTTTGGGCATCGCCAGGGTATCGAAGGAAAGACGGGGCTCCGGCTATTGGCTACGGAACGGATGATCGTCCCCAACGAAGGGTGTCCAGCCTTTGGATACCTGTCCGGGAACACGTCACGCGGACCATATTTCTTGAGCCACTGTATTGCGCTTCGAGGGCTTGGATTTTTGGTCATCTTGCGCCCCATCAGGCACCCATCGGAAAAGGTGCCGCGCCAGCGGTGTCAAGCGACACCAGAAATTGACCCCCTGGCGACATCAGGAACTGACCCCCTACGCGGGTTGATGACTGGTTGATGGGGCGTTGACGTGGGGCTGGTGGAGCACAGCCCCGGCACGACGCTTGTC
>NZ_JAQUVG010000081.1 GCF_028693495.1 Zoogloea sp.
GGGATGAAGTGCTTGACCAGTGCCCAGTGGCCCATGCGGTAGACGCCAGCCTGGAAGACCACCTCGTCGTGGAGCTTCTCCTGGTCGGGTGACTGCTGCCGGTAGGCGGGGATAAACACCTCCAGCGCATCGGCGAGTTTCGGGGCGCCGTCGTCAAAGGCCAGCAGCGAACGCCAGTTGGCGGCCAGTTGGACCAGGCGCTGATGCTCTTTGTCGGAGAACGGCGCGTGCAGCACCCTCTCCAGCGTCTTGACCTGGCTCGACAGGCGGCTGTGCTCGCGGTTGATGAGCACGGCGATCAGGGCTGGATCTGGCTTGGCGATGGCGATAACTCCTTGTCATTTCTTCCGTAAAGACCCTGCACCAAGGCGCTTATGGAAAAAACCCTGCCCCTCGTGAGAAGGACAGGGTTTTCAGGAAAACCGTGGTCTGTCCCCTAATGTCCCGCGCGGGTCATGGGGCTGAGTGTAGGCAGTGCTATGGATTTAGGCAATTAAAGTGGGTGTCCTTTTTATTCCTGGTGTCAGACAGGAGGACGTAGGTGATGCCGCCTGTACTGCGGGCCGACAGCTTGGCGGCGATGTCGGTCTTGAGTAGCCAGTAGGGCTTGGGGCTCAGGTCGGGTGCAGTCTTGGGTTTGGGCATGGTCGGCTCCAGAAAAACGAAGCCCCCGGAGTCACGAAGACCACGGGGGCACAGGGTTGAAGGGGTTTCGGGAATCGCGGCGCAGAGCGCTCAGCGAATGCTCAGCTTGGCGTGGATGTTGCGCTGGGTGATCACGTAGGTCAGCGCCGCCGCCGTGACGGCCAGGGCAGCACCTGGGCCAGTGGGCAATGTGGCGAGCAGGGTAGGAAACAGGGCAGGCAGCATGGCATGGGACTCCTCTGGGGAAACGGTGGACGAAAGAAAGCCCCGGGCACCTTGCGGCGACCGGGGCGGGTTCGATCTGGTCAGATCACTGAAATGATATGCAGATCGGCAGTTAGGCTGTTGCGGTCAGCAGACGTAAAAAACCCTGCCCCTCTTTCGAAGGACAGGGTTTCAATGGCTTTCACCGCAAGCACCTACCCGAGGGCGGGTGCTTGTCTCCGGGGGAGATTAGGCGAGGAACAGAATGTCCGTGCCGGTCTCAACCAGAGCAGTAGCGCCAGTGACACCAACCAACTTGATCACAACGTCAGTAGTCAAGTTAGCTGCCGAAGCACCACCCTCAACGAACACATAAGTGTCATTGATGTACTGGAAGGCAACAGCGTTACCATTTACACCGCCAGCTGCGGTGTTAGCCAAAGCCAGAGCAGCATCCAGCGTGGTCGGGCCAGTACCGGTGAAAGTAACAATACCCTTATCGGACACAGTGTAACCAGTCCCGGTTGCTGCGGTGCTGATAACGGCGACTGCATCCTTAGCATCGGTGCCGGTGTAGTCGAAGCTCAGCTTGTCAGCCAGCTTGATTGCAGCAGCGTCGGTCGCCGAGGTGGACTTGGCAAAGTTCTGCAAGCTTTCGATGTTTGCGGTGGTAGCTGCGACAGATGCGCTATCAACCAACACCGAGTCAGCACCGGAACCGAGCTTGATCGTACCACCATTAGCCAGAGCAACCGTACCAACAGTCAGACCACCGGTCATTGCAGATGCGTCAATGGTAGCGATCTTAGTGGCTTGGTTAGCAGCGTAGTTGAAGGACAGCGCCTGCGAACCGCTGATTGTCACACCTGTCAGCAAGTCATAAGCGTTAGCACCATCTTGAGCACCAGTGTAATTCAATACGTTGGTGGCATTGGTACCGCCGGAAACCACTTCCAAGCTAGTTGCCTTGGAGCCAGTCAGAGCCAGAGTCTGGTCATTGGTGTTAACGGTCGGGTTGTTGTAACCAGAGTCAACATCAAACACAGCCTTGAGCGAGGTAGCATTAGTCGCGGTAGCAACCAGGCCAGTATCGTTCTGGGCAGTGGTGCTGGTGCTGTCGGCATTCAGCGTCACGGTCAGAGCGCCTGCGACCTTCTGGGTCAGAGCCAGGGTGTCGTTAGCGCTGTCGAAGGCACCGTTCTGCGAGTAACCAACACCCGAACCCAGATTGGTCAGGGTGACCGTACCGTTGCCAGTGAAAGCGCCGGAACCAACGATACCGGTCACGGTGTTGTTGGAAGCCAGAATATCCAGATCCAAGGTACCAGCGGACATGCCAACCGTGTCGAACACTTCGAAGTTCTTGAACACGCCGATGTTCGCCGCACCCACCAAGGCCAAGGCCAGGGTGTCAGTGCCTGCACCAGCATCAACAGCCGTCGTTGCGGTAGCAGTTGAGTTGGCAACAGAACCACCGGTGGAGAACAGCAGCTTGTCGTTGCCTTCACCCAAGTTGATGGTGGTACCAGCGACCAAGGCAGAGCCAACGGTCACGGTGTCATCACCTGCGCCCAGGTCGAAAGACGACTTGGTGGTCTGGGTGGTGGTGAAGCTGTCTTTACCAGCACCGGTCTTGATGTCAACCGTAGCAGCAGCAACGTTGGTCAGGGTCAAGCCGCCGGTAGCGGTAGAACCATCAAAGGCTGCCACAGCAGAGTTCGAAGTACCGTTCAGGCTCAGAGCCAGATCGCCAGCACCAGTAGCAGTGACTTTGGTCAGGCCAGCACCGATGTTGCCCAGTGCCAGGTTGCTCTTAGCAGAGGTGTTGAAAGCAACAGTAGCCGCGTTGGTATCGGTCACGGTAACCAGCTGAGCAACCGGGGTGGCAGCGCTATCGTAGCCAGCACCAGCAGCGTTGACGGTCAGCGTGTGGGCGGCCGTAGCGTTAGTGATGTTCACTGCTGCAGGAACAGCATTCGCACCACCCAAGGTAACAGAGGTCAGAGCATCACCAGTCAAGGCGGCAGTGCCACCGATCTTGTTGATAGTAACGGAGGTCAGGGTCTTCGAGGAAACGCCAGACACTTGATCGTCAATGGCAACAGTTGTACCGCCGGTAACGGTAGCGGTGGTCAGGCCAGCACCGCCGTCAATGGTCACAGCGCCGGCACCGTTGGTCACGTTCACCACCTTGCCGCCAGCAACCGTAACAGCTGCAGCAGCGGTGTTGGTCATGGTGACATCGGTCGTGTCGGCAGCCTTCAGGTTCACAACACCAGCAGCAGAGCCAGTGAATTCGGTCAGGCCGGTAACGCCAGAAACGTCGAAGACTGCGGCGGTAGTGGCAGCCGAGGCCGTGGAGTTGGCAACCGAGTCAGCTTTAGAAACGCGGTTAACCGCGTCAGCCGTACCAGACGTATTACTAACGACTGTGTAGGTGGGCAGAGCGGTGCCAGCGACGGGGGCGGTAACCACGACCTGATCACCAACGACGGTTGCAACAGTTGCGCCTGCAAGGCCATTGATCGCACCGGCAATCAGCGTGGCAGATTCGGCAAGGGTTGCAGTGCCGTCAGTCGGAGCGGTGGTCACAGCCACACCATTCCAAGTCACTGTGTAGCTGTCAACGGTGTTGACAACAGCCGAAATCGTCAGAAGGTCAACTTCTTTGGCGGCAGTACTACCAGCCGAGGTGACTTGACCCAGAGCGCCTGCCGTATTCACGACCATCTTTTCGACGTTCTTAATGACAGAGCCAGCCGGCAGGGCAGCGCCCATCACAGCGTCCGGATCTTGAATATTCAGGGTGTCAGTACCAGCGCCACCATCGATGTTGTCGAGGGCGGTCAGGGTCTTGCCAGTACCGTTGATGGTGTCATTGCCATCAGTGGTCTTATTGGCACCGGAGGCGGTCGGAGTGAATGTATCCACACCTGCAGTGAGCAAGAAGGTCTGACCGCCAGCGCCTTGAACCTGCTCGGACGTGGGAACCGGGCTAACCACGACACCGCCTTCCTTGGAACCGTACTGGATGTAGTGATTGACGGGGTCGAGGCCGGCGGCTTCCAGAGCGGTCTTCAGCTGATCAACGGTCAGGTTGGACTGGGCTGCCTTGCTTTCGAGGTAAGAGCTCAGATCGAACTTGTTGGAGGGGTTGACGCCTTCCTTCCAGCCGTAGGCCAGGAAGTGGTCGTAGGCGGTGGCGATGCCAGCGTTCTGGATGGCCAGGGCAACGCGGTCTGCGTTCCAGGTGGTCACGCCTTCAGCGGTGTTCAGCTGAGCGGCCTTGGCGGCCAGGTACTCGCCGGTGTTGAACCAATCGTTCGGGCTGGTGCGCTCGGCCAGGCTGTACCCAGCAAAGTGATCGTAAGTCGTGGCAAAGCCCGCGGCGAGGATGGCGTCCTTGACCTGGACGATGTTGGTGTACTTGGTTTCTCCAGCAGCCTTCAGTTGGGCCAGTTTGCTTTCAAGATAAGAATACTCGTTAAACCATGAAGGAATTGCCATGAAAAACTCCCAATCGATTGAGGGTAAAACCATAAAACTGCAGTACTTTTTGTGCTGCAATCAACTTAACTGCAATCTTAAAAACTGCTCAGTACGCCTTGCATCACCAGCCCCACGACGATCTGCACTCAGTGCAGGACCCGGGGAACAACACTCCGTGAGCCAGGGCATAGACAATCAGCTCAGTCGATACTGTCAATTTATAATTGCATCGGACAGCAGATTATCGCGGATCGTCGAGCCACACAAGCAGCAGAGCCCCCTAGATTTGCATACAAACAACAGTAAAAGCACGCAATCACGCCAAAAGGGCCCTTGATTTGAGGTGGTGAATGTGGTAATCAAATCTCGGGGCGCGTTGCGACGAGGCCTTTCAAAAGGTTAAACTAGGCATAAAGCAGAATGTATGGCCGCATCGCATCAAGGCCTGCTCATACAGCATTTTTTGAAGCCATTTCAAACAGTTGACCTTAGCTAAAAGGTGACGCCGTGGGCTCACCCGTTCTCAGTACACAATAATGCAGAATTTTTCAGTCTCGCCTCGGGAGATGCTTTTCAGCCCCTGGCGCCATCGATCTTTGGTCAGCGCGTTGGTCAAGCGCGATGTTACCGGGCGCTACCGGGGGTCGATGCTCGGCATCCTGTGGTCGTTCTTTCTGCCCGTTTTCATGCTGGGAGTGTACACCTTTGTCTTCAGCGTGGTCTTCAAGGCACGCTGGCAGGCGGGGAGCGACTCCAAGACAGAGTTCGCGCTGGTACTGTTTGCCGGCCTCCTGGTCTTCAACCTGTTTGCCGAATGCGTGACCAAGGCCCCTGGGTTGATCCTGAGCAACGCCAACTACGTCAAGAAGGTGGTGTTTCCGCTCGAGATCCTGCCCGTGGTTGCGTTGGGGGCGGCCCTCTTCCATATGCTGGTCAGCCTTGTCGTCTGGGCGGTGTTCTACCTTGCGCTGTTCGGAAAGGTGCCCTCAACCGCCATCGCCCTCCCTCTTGTGCTCCTGCCGCTCATCCTGTTGAGCCTTGGCCTCTCCTGGTTTCTGGCGGCCATCGGCGTTTACCTGCGCGACATCGCGCAGATCACCGGGGTGGTCGTATCTACGCTCATGTTCCTGTCGCCCATTTTCTTTCCCCTCTCTGCCTTGCCTGAGTCGTATCAACCCCTTCTGCTCTTGAATCCGCTCACGCCCGCCATCGAGATGTCTCGCGAGGTGCTGGTGTGGGGGCACTGGCCAAATTGGGCGCTCCTGGGGCAGTACCTGCTGCTGGCCTCGCTGATTGCTTACCTGGGCTTTGCCTGGTTCCAGAAAACACGCAAGGGTTTCGCCGATGTCCTCTGAGATCGCCATCAAGGTTGAAAACCTGAGCAAGTGCTACCACATCTACGATCAGCCCAAAGATCGGTTGATGCAGATGCTGCATCGAGGGCGCAAGCAGTACTTCAAGGAGTTCTGGGCTGTCCATGATGTGTCGTTCGAGATCCGCCGGGGCGAGACCGTAGGGATCATCGGCCGCAACGGCAGCGGCAAATCAACCCTGCTGCAGATCATTTGTGGAACGCTCAACCCATCCAACGGGCGGGTTTTTACGGACGGACGCATCGCCGCCCTGCTGGAGCTTGGGTCGGGCTTCAACCCCGAGTTCACCGGGCGCGAAAACGTGTACATGAACTGCGCCCTGTACGGCATGACCCGGGACGAGGTGGACCAGAAGTTCGCCGACATTCTGGCTTTTGCCGATATCGGTGACTTCATCGAGCAGCCGGTCAAAACCTACTCCAGCGGGATGATGGTACGGCTCGCCTTTTCGGTGATCGCCCACGTCAACGCGGATATTCTCATCATCGATGAAGCCCTGGCCGTTGGGGACACCTTCTTTACCCAGAAGTGCATGCGCTTTTTGCGCGGGTTCATGAAGACAGGGACGGTACTGTTTGTGAGCCACGACATAGGCTCGATCAAGAGCCTGTGCAACCACGCCATCTGGATTGAGAAAGGGAAGGTCCAGCACCTGGGCAGCCCCAAGGAGGTGTGCGAGCTTTACCTGGAGGCGTTTTATGAAGCCCAGCAAGGTAAGAGCACCACCACCAAGATGAAACCCATCGAGTTTCAGCGCCGCCGCCAGCGTGAGCAAGAAGACCAACGCCTCAAGTACATCAATGCAAGCAATCTGCGCAACGACATGCAGATCTTCAGCTTCGATCCCGAAGCGGCCTCGTTTGGCAAGGGCGGAGCGCAAATCGTTGATGTGGCCTTCCTCGACCAGAATGGCGCGGCGCTCAACTGGGTCGTCGGCGGCGAGCTGGTCACGCTCGTCGTCTCGGCACGTACCCACGAACCGCTGAGCTCCCCGAGCATCGGGTTTTTCATCAAGGATCGACTGGGGCAGGCGCTGTTCGGGGATAACACTTTCCTTGTGTACAGCGAACAGCCGGTAAGTTGCGACGCCGGTGTGGTGCTCCAGGCCCAGTTCACGTTCCTCATGCCGATCCTGCCCATGGGCGATTACACCATCAATGTGGCACTGGCGGATGGCACCCAGGACGATCACGTCCAGCACCACTGGATTCACGATGCCGTGCCCTTCAAATCCACCAGCAGCAGTGTTTCTACTGGCCTGATCGGCATTCCCATGCACAAAATTGTTTTGGAAGTCTCCGGAGAGCCGGCATGAACGAATCCAACAGCCTTGAGTTCACCGGCGAACGCTATATTCCGGGCACACTGGGCAATATCGAGCTGGAGCACCTTCACCGCTACTTGCTGGCGCAATCCATCTGCAAGGGCAAAGAAGTGCTGGATATCGCCAGCGGGGAGGGCTACGGTTCGGCAATCCTCGCCGAGCAGGCACAGCACGTGATTGGCGTGGATATTTCCACTGAAGCGGTAGAGCATGCACGCAAGACTTACCTTGCGCCAAACCTTGACTATCGCGTCGGGGATTGTGCGGCCATACCTTTGCCGGACCACTCTGTGGACGTGGTGGTGAGCTTCGAAACGATAGAGCACCACACGTTTCATACCGAAATGATCAGCGAGATCCGGCGCGTTCTGCGCCCCGGCGGTGTGCTGTTGATTTCCAGCCCCGACAAATACCATTACACGGACAAGCCGGGCGTGGTGAACGAACATCACGTCAAGGAGCTCTACGAAGATGAGTTCAAGGCGCTGATTGATGGGAATTTCAGGAACACCCGTTATTTCGGGCAGCGGGTCGTGTATGGGTCTTTGATACTTTCCGAATCCACCCCCGCGGATGCAACCTCCTACTGGAAAGAAGACGGAAAGCTCAAAACCGCATCGGGCTTGAGCATGCCCATCTTCTGGCTCGCCCTTGCTTCTGACGAAACGCTGCCGGCACTCCCCTCGGGGTTGTTTGAGCAGCCCATCGAGGAGTCGGAGCTTGTCTGCCTTAAACAGCGCGACATTGACAACGCAATCACGCTCATGCAGTTGAAAGATCAAAATCTATCGACTGCAGCCAACACCCTGGCGCTTAAAGATGCCCATCTCGCCCAGGCTGGCGAATTGCTTGCGCAAAAGGATCAGCATCTAAAGCACGCAGCAGAAATGCTTGCACAAAAGGATGAGCACCTGGCTCATGCCGAAGAGATGCTGCGTGCCAAAGATCAGACACTGGCCGATGCGGCTGAAAGCTTGCGCATAAAAGACCAGCTTCTGCAGGAAGCCAACGAGTGGCGCTACCTTTTTGTACTTTTTCAGAAAAAAGTAGCGGCCTTGCTGTCCGGCACGCCTAAAAATAAATAAGAGAAACGTCAAGTGAACGACGCCATCAGCCGGCTTTCGGTCGGCACCTCACGCAAGCAGGTTCGGCAATGAATCAGGGCAAGAAAAAGCTGGCATTCATCTCGCAGCCTGAATACTTTCGTTTTACTTACGAAAGCGACTTGAACCATCTTGCAGAGGTCAAAGAGTTTCCATTGGTGCCCATGCTTCACCAATGGGACTTTACAGAGCTCATAGAATATGATGCCGACTATAACTTTTTCTTCCGGGGCGAGTTCATTCCAGCCGATGTCCTGGCAAAGATCCCTGGCGTAAAAATTGCGCTTTCAAGCGAACCCTTTCCTCGCATCATCAATGGCCGGATTGAAAAGACCTGGGACAGCGTCAACAGGTATCTGCACTTTAGAAGCATCAGAAGCCTGCCTTATGACTATCTTTTTCACTACGACGATGCCTCCCTGCCTGTAATGGCGTGGGACGGGATTCACTGCTCCGGGCATTTTGCGTTCCCGGTGGCAACGGAAGTGTACAAACATGTTTCGACCGAAAGGGTGTGGGACCTTTTTTTCATCGGCCGGAGTACGGACCACCGGGAGCGTTTTTTTAGCGCGCTAAAACACAAGCACCATTTTTTGCACATATGCCACGGTATGTGGGGCCCGGAGCTGGTGGACTACATTAACCAATCGGCCATTTGCCTGAACGTGCATGCCGAGAACGAAATATCCTGGGAGCCGCGCGTCCAGATGATGCTTGCGTGCGGGTCGTTGCTTATCAGCGAAAAGATCACGCCTAACGAATGGCTTCGCCCAGGTATTGATTATATCGAGGTGACTTCGCCAGCGGAAATGCACGAGGCTGTGAGTTACTACTTGGCGCACCCCGATGAGCGGGAAAAAATAGCAGCGGAGGGCCGCAAGCGAGTCTCTACGCTGCTCGACGGGAAAACCCAGTTCATGAGTCTGATAGAACGGATAAGCCAGGGAGAAGTTCCTCGCTTTTCTACAGGCGTTCCATCTCGATTGCTGAATGCACTGGACAGCACTGCAACCACCTGGAGAAACGGCACCCGCCGCTTGGTGAGCCTCTTTAGGTAATGTTTTTTGTTGCAGAATTTAATCTGGTGTTGCCGTCCGTTTATTGTTATGCCGTACTCCTTCAACGCATCAAGAGCAGTTCAACCTTTTAGATCAACACGCCGCAACCAGATGGTGAATTTATGAAAATATGCTACCTCATTCCAGGGTGCGGCGTATCGGGCGGTATAGCGGTCATTTGCCAGCACGCGAACCGCTTGAAGTCCAGAGGTCATGAAGTCTATCTGGTTGTAGATGGAGCGGCCGAAGAGATGTCCTGGTTCCCGGGTCAAAGTGTTCCGGTCGTTTCAATGGCTGAATACCCCTCGGATGTGGACATATTGATCGCCACGGCGTGGTCTACCGCCTTCCGGGTTCCGCTGCTTCCTGCCCGCCGCCATTTTTACTTTGTTCAGTCCGATGAGACGCGCTTTCACCCGGAGAACAGCGGGTGGCAACATATAACCCGGCTCTCTTATACTCTGGGTTTTCAGTATTTAACCGAGGCTCGCTGGATAAAAAATTGGCTGCATCAATCCTTTGGGTACGAGGCAACCCTTGTTCCGAACGGTCTCGACGATGCTATTTTCTACCCGTGCGAGCCTCTTGAACCCAAGAAAGGTCGTCCACGAATCCTTCTCGAAGGGGCGATTGGCCTGCCTTACAAGGGCATGCGAGAGGCGTTCCTGGCGGTGCAAGATCTCGATGCAGAAATCTGGTGCGTGAGTTCTTATGGCAAGCCTGAGCCAGGCTGGCGCTGCGATCGATTCTTTGAATCTGTCCCCATGAGTGAAATGTGCAGGATTTATTCGAGCTGCGACATTCTCCTGAAACTCAGCAGGGTAGAAGGCTTTTTCGGCCCACCGATGGAGATGATGGCTTGCGGTGGTGCCGTCGTCGTAGGTCGAGTAACCGGCTACGATGAATATATCATCGAAAATGAAAATGCACTGGTTGTAGACGCGCTGGACATAAATGAAGCGCGCGAAGCCGTACAAAAACTGATCTCAGATACGGGGCTTCGCGACCGACTCATTGCCAACGGAAAGTCTACTGCAAAAAAATGGGCGTGGGAGCCTTTCATCGACAAGCTCGAGAAGTCGCTTGAAGCCAGCTTGCTGAATGAGCAGCAAGCAATGAGCGGGCCTCAAAAAGAAATCGCACGCAGTGTTTCTTTCTTTTATAGCCAGCTTCGAGGCGAGACGATAGTACAAGCCCCACAGAACACTGAGGTCAAACCCAGCGAAGACAATGCTAGCCAGCCTACGGCTCCAGAAGCGGCGATCTCAGTTGAAATTGACCCTACTGAGAAACTGATAGGCAGGCTTCGAACGCAGCGCTGGTTCAGGCTCGTTGCAAAGTTGGCATATCGGCTTTACGGAAGATATGTCCGACTTCGTTCGTCATAACTCCAGCCAAATGAACGACGTTTGTGCGGTTGTCGTCACCTACCATCCCGATCTATCCATACTGGGCCGCTTGATCGGCGCAACCAAAAGCCAGGTTGGGCAGATCGTTTTGGTGGACAACGGCAGCAAGCCAGAGATTGTTGCCCAACTAAAACGCCTGTCCATTGAAGAAGGGTTGCAGCTATGCCTGTTCGACAGCAATCGAGGACTCGGAGCCGCCCATAACCAAGGCATTCAGATCGCCATTTCACAAGGTTTTGAGTATGTGCTGCTCCTTGATCAAGACAGCGAGCCTGCTTCAGACATGGTGCAGCACCTGCACCTTGCACATCAACGACTGAGCGTAAATACGCACGTGGCTGCGGTTGGCCCATGCTTTATTGATCCCGTTTCAGGGCATCGCTCCAGATTTGTCCGCTTTGGCCGAATTCGCTTTCAGCCCATTGCGTGCTCGGAAGACGACGACATCATTCGTGCCGATTTTCTGATCTCCTCAGGGTCTCTTATATCCATAGCCGCTCTCGAGTCCATAGGGCACATGGACGAATCGCTTTTCATCGATCATGTAGATACTGAGTGGTGCCTTCGGGCGGCAAAAAAGGGATGGCCTGTATATGGCGTGTGTAAAGCAGAAATGTTTCATCGCCTTGGGGACGAAGGCATCCATATTCCCTTGATGCGTTCGCGACGCATTGCAGTGCATTCCCCCTTGCGCCATTATTACATTTACAGAAACAGCGTCAGACTGATTCTGACCCGGGGGGTCAGCTGGCAATGGCGCGTAAATGACATCTATCGACTCACGGGGATTTTGCTCGTTTTTCTTGTTTTTGCGCCACTACGGCTCAAACGCCTTAAAAATATAGTCCACGGCATATGGCATGGCATTCTCGGGGTTAAGGGGCCTATCCCTTGATCCGATCCGACAGGTTGTACAGCCGCTTCAGAACAGATGCAGTAGCTGAAGCCCCAGGCGCTCCCTGCAGCCCGGATTTCCCCTTTGCGAGCTAAAATCCGGCCCTTGTCGAAGAACCCTTCAAGGACGCCCCATGCACTCCCAACACGGTACTCCCATCCTTCGCTCGGCTTACCAGCCGCTGGCCTACACCGTCGAGACGGTGGATCTGGACTTCAGCCTGGCTCCCCAGGCGACCCGGGTGGCGAGCCGCCTGCGTTGCGTGCGCAACGAGGATGCGCCGGGCGGCCCGATCGTGCTTTTCGGCGATGGCCTCGAGCTGGTTTCGATCGCCATCGACGGGGCTGAGCCCGCCGAAGGCCAGCTGCGCCAGACCGACACCGGCCTCGAGATCGACGTCTCGGCCGACACCGTGACCCTCGACATCGTCACCCGCATCGACCCCTCCGCCAACCTCACGCTGTCCGGCCTGTACCAGTCCCGTGGCGGCTACTTCACCCAGTGCGAGGCCGAGGGGTTCCGGCGCATCACCTATTTCCCCGACCGGCCCGACGTGATGGCCCGCTTCACGGTGCGGCTGGAAGCTGACGCCGCCACCTGCCCGGTGCTGCTCTCCAACGGCAACCTGCTCGAGACCGGCACCTTGCCGAACGGCCGCCACTTTGCCCGCTGGGAAGACCCCTTCCTCAAGCCGTCCTACCTGTTCGCGCTGGTGGCCGCCGATCTGCGGGCGCTGGAGCGCAAGGTCGAGACGATGTCGGGCCGCGAGGTGCTCTTGCAGGTGTGGGTCGAGGCGCGCGACCTCGACCGGGTCTCCCACGCGATGGATTCGCTGGTGCATTCGCTGCGCTGGGACGAGGAGGTCTTCGGCCTCGAGCTCGATCTCGACCGCTTCATGATCGTCGCGGTGTCGGACTTCAACATGGGGGCGATGGAGAACAAGGGCCTCAACATCTTCAACACCAAGTACGTGCTGGCCAACCCCGACACCGGCACCGACCTGGACTTTGAAAACGTCGAGAGCGTCGTCGCCCACGAATACTTCCACAACTGGACGGGCAACCGGGTCACCTGCCGCGACTGGTTCCAGCTCACGCTGAAGGAGGGCCTCACCGTCTTCCGCGACCAGCAGTTCACCGCCGACATGATGGCGCGGGCCTCCGATTCGCCGGCCGCGGCGGCCTCGGCCCGGGCGGTCACCCGCATCGCCAACGTGCGCGGCCTGCGTGCCGGCCAGTTCCCCGAGGATGCCGGCCCGATGGCCCACCCGATCCGCCCGGACAGCTACCAGGAGATCAACAATTTCTATACGGCCACCGTCTACCAGAAGGGCGCCGAGGTCATCCGGATGCTCCACACCCTGCTGGGGGTGGAAGGTTTCCGCAACGGCATGGACCTGTATTTTTCGTACCACGACGGGCAGGCCGTCACCTGCGATGACTTCGTGGGCTGCATGGCCGAGGCCAACGGCGTGGATCTGGACCTCTTCATGGGCTGGTACCGCCAGGCGGGTACGCCCCGGCTGAAGGCCGAGGGGGTGTTCGATGGGGCCACCGGGACCTATACCCTGACCCTCATCCAGCACACCCCGCCCACCCCCGGCCAGCCGGACAAGGAGCCCCTGCACATTCCGGTGGCGGTGGGGCTGATCGGTGCGGATGGCCGCGACCTGCCGCTGCAACTGGAGGGTGAGGCTCACCCGGGCGACCCGACCCGCGTGCTGCAACTCAAGGAGGCCCGCCGGAGCTGGCGTTTCACCGGGCTGGCGGCGGCGCCGGTGCCGTCGATCCTGCGCGGCTTCTCGGCGCCGGTGATCCTGGAGGTGGACGAGGAGGATGCCCGTCTGGCCTTCCGGATGGCCCACGACAGCGACCCCTTCAACCGCTGGGACGCCGCCCAGCGCTACATGGAGCGGGTCATCCTGGCGCTGGCGGACGAGGCGGCGGCGGGCCGCAGGCTGGAGGTGCCCCAGGCCTTCGGCCATGCCTTCCGGGCCTTGCTGGTGAATGCGTCGCTGGATCCGGGCTTCGTTGCAGAGACCCTGACCCTGCCTTCCGAAACCTACCTGCTCGAGCGCATGACCCCGGCCGATCCGGCGCCCCTGCGCCAGGCCATGATCCACCTGATGCGGGAACTGGGGCAGGCCCTGCAGGGGGATTTCCTGGCCCGTTACCTGGATCTCGAGGTGGAGGGCGAATACCGCTATCACCCGGCCGATGCGGGCCGGCGTGCGCTGCGCAACCTGTGCCTGCGCTACATGATGGCCTGGGGCGGTCCGACCGCCGTGCAGATGGCCACGCTGCAGTTCCAGCATGCGGGCAACATGACCGAGCGTTACGGCGCCCTGGCGGCCCTGGTGCAGAGCGACGCGGCGGAGCGCCTGGAGGCCCTCGAGGCCTTCCACGAACGCTACAAGGACGACGCCCTGGTGCTGGACAAGTGGTTCCAGCTCCAGGCCACGGCCTGGCGCTGGTCGGAGGCCTCGCCGTCCACCCTCGAGCAGGTGCAGGCCCTGATGGCCGATCCCGCCTTCAGCCTGTCCAACCCGAACAAGGTGTATGCGCTGCTGGGCGGTTTCTTCAAGGCCAACGCGGCCGAGTTCCACCGGGCGGATGGTGCCGGCTATGCCTTCTGGGCCGAGCAGGTGATCGCCCTGGATCGCAACAATCCCCAGGTGGCCTCGCGCATGGCGCGCGCCCTGGAGGGGTGGCGCAAGTTCACGCCGGCCATCCAGGCCCGCATCCGGGTGGCCCTGGAGCAGGTGGCCGCGGCAGAGGGGCTGTCGCCGGATGTGGTGGAGATCGTCGGCAAGGCCCTGGCCTGAGTCCGGCCCGCTGGCGGGCGTCGTGACGGGATTCGTCCCGCCACGGCGGACGCCTCCGGTATCATGTGGCCATCTGAAGTTTTTGCGGCGCAGCAATGGAACTCATTACCTTCTTCATCGACATCATCCTGCACCTGGACAAGCATCTGGAGATGCTCACCGCCCAGTACGGCACCTGGATCTACGCGATCCTGTTCCTGATCATCTTCTGCGAAACCGGGCTGGTGGTGTTTCCCTTCCTGCCGGGTGACTCGCTGCTGTTCGTGGCGGGCGCCCTGGCCGCCACCGGGGGCATGGACATCTATGTATTGTGCGGGGTGCTGCTGACTGCGGCGGTGCTGGGCGACAACGTCAACTACTGGATCGGTCACACCATCGGGCCCAAGGTGTTCCGCTGGGAAAACTCCCGCCTCTTCAACCGTGCGGCCTTCGACAAGACTCATGCCTATTTCGAGTCCCATGGGGGCAAGACCATCATCATTGCGCGCTTCCTGCCGCTGCTGCGCACCTTTGCGCCGTTCGTGGCCGGGGTGGCGCGGATGACCTATCCCCGCTTCGTGGCCCTGGATTTCCTCGGGGGCTGCATCTGGATCTTCTCCCTGACCTGGCTCGGCTATGGCTTCGGCAACATGCCGGTGGTCAAGCAGAACCTGTCGGTGGTCATCCTCGGGATCATCGCCATTTCCCTGATTCCGGTCTTCCTGGGCTGGCTGAAGAGCCGCCGTGCCGCCGTGGCCGGCTGATTGACCAGCCATGAAAAATATCGTCATCCTGATTTCCGGGCGGGGCTCCAACATGGAAGCCATCGTCCGGGCCGCCATTCCCGGCGCCCGCATTGCCGCCGTCATTGCCAACCGTCCGGATGCCGCCGGCCTGGCTTTTGCCGCCCATCATGGCATCGACACCCGGGTGGTGGACCACAAGGCCTACCCCAGCCGGGAGGCCTTTGACGAGGCCCTGGCCGCCGTCATCGATGGCTTCGCCCCCGATCTGGTGGTCCTGGCGGGTTTCATGCGGGTGCTCACCAACGGTTTCGTCGAGCACTATGCCGGCCGTCTGCTCAACATCCACCCGAGCCTGCTGCCTTCCTTCCCGGGGCTGCATACCCATCAGCGCGCCCTGGAGGCGGGGGTGCGGGTGGCGGGTACAACGGTTCATTTCGTGACCCCCACCCTGGATTGCGGACCGATCGTCATCCAGGCGGTGGTCCCGGTCCTGCCGGGAGACGACGAAGCGGCCCTGGCGGCCCGGGTGCTGGTGCAGGAGCACCGGATCTATCCCCAGGCGGTGCGCTGGTTCGTGGAGGGGCGCCTGTCCGTGGAAGGCCACCGGGTCGCGGTGCTGGATGAAGCGCCCGGGCCTGCCGGCTGGACGGTGCCGCCCACCGGGGCCTGACGGATCATGGCCCTGGCTGGCCGCCATCGCCGCAGCCTGGGGTTTGCCCTGGCGGTGTCGGTGGTCGCCCATCTGGTGATCCTGCTGGCGCCTGCCTGGCAGTTGCCCACCGAGCAGGCCAGCGTGCTGCCGCCCCTCAGTGCCCGCCTGGCTCCGTTGCCCCCTCCTGGTCTGCAGCCGCCGCCCGCTGAGCGGCCGGTGCTGGGTGAGGCGCCGCCGCCCCGGCCGCGTCCCCGCAAGCCGGCGCCTGTGGCCGAGCCGGCGCCGGCCAGCGGACCCGCTCCCCTCGCCAGCGTGCCCGAGGCCGCTGGCGGCCTGGCGGCGGAAAACGACCCTGCGCCCGTCGAGCCTGACGGGGCGACCGCCCCAGCGTCACCTGGCGGGCCCCCGGCTCCGGACGTGCAGGCGCCCGCGGGGCCGCAGATCGCCGAGCTGTGGCTCGCCTCGGGCCGGATCCAGTACGACGTGATCCGCGGGGAGCAGAATTTTGTGATCGGCCGCACCACCCATGCCTGGTCCCATGACAAGGTCCGCTATTCGATGGAGACCGTGATCGAGACGGCCGGGCTGGTGGGCCTGATCAAGCCCTTCAGGATGGTTCAGCGCAGCGAGGGA
>NZ_JAQUVG010000082.1 GCF_028693495.1 Zoogloea sp.
CGAGGTCGTTGATCATCCCCTGCAGGCCCAGCACGGCACCGTCTTCCGGCGAGTAGATGCGGGTGACGCCGTAGTCGTGGAGCTCCTTGATTTCGGCGGGCACGATCACGCCACCGCCACCGCCGAAGACCTTGATGTTCTCGCCGCCGTTCTCGCGCAGCAGGTCGATCATGTACTTGAAGAACTCCACATGCCCGCCCTGGTAGGACGTGATCGCGATGCCCTGCACGTCTTCCTGCAGCGCGGCATTGACGATCTCGCCCACCGAACGGTTGTGCCCGAGGTGGATCACCTCGGAGCCGGTGGATTGAAGAATCCGCCGCATGATGTTGATCGACGCATCGTGGCCGTCGAAAAGCGCCGCAGCAGTGACGAAACGCACTTTGTTCTTGGGCTTGTAAGCGACGAGTTTCTTGGCAACGCTCAGATCGGTCATGGTTGTCTCCCCCACATCATGTTTATCGATCTACATATATTAAGAGGTGGAAGGCCACTTGACCATTGCTGTTGTCGACGGGATTCATGCAAAATCCGCCAAGCTTTTCCTGCAATCTCCGACCCCCGAGCGAAATTCCTTGGCCCACACGCCCACCTTCAAACACGCCACAGTTTCAATGGGTTTCGTGAGCGGCATGCTTTCCGGAATGCTGCAGCGCAATATCGACCCAACCCCCCTGCTGGCCGGGATGGACATCAACATTGCAGACGCGGCCAGCCGGGTGCCGGTGGACCGCTACGCCACGCTCTACAACCTGATCATCGCCCGGCTCGAGGATGAGGGGTTCGGGCTGTTCAGCATCCCGATGCGGCCAGGCAGCTTTGAGTTCCTGTGCCGGAGCATGCTCGGCGCGCCGACCCTGGCGGACGGGCTCGACCGGGCACGACGCTTCCTGTCCATCGTGCTGCCGGATTTCCGGATTGCCGTGCACCGCCACGACAACCGGGCCGAGCTCTGCATCGAGGAGACCCGCCCCCTCGCCCGAGCCCCCGATGAAGCGGGCCGGGTGTTTGCGTTCGAGTGGCTGCTGCGCCTGGTCCACAGCCTGTCCTGCTGGCTGGTAGGGCGCGGGCTGGCACTGGACTCGGTGGATTTCCCCTTTCCGCGCCCCCCCCATGCTGACGACTATGCCCTGGTTTACACCGAACGCTCCTGCTTCACGGACGGCGGGCGGCTCTGCGCACACTTCAATGCCACCCTGCTCGATCTGCCCATCCGCCGGGACGAGGCCGCCCTCGTCACTTTCCTGGAGGGCGCACCGGGACGGATCAGCATGCTCTACCGGCGGGACCGCAACACGGTCACCCGGGTCCGCGACCTGATCCGGCACGCCCTGCCCGCCAGCCTGGGACAGGAAGAAGTGGCCAGCCGGCTGCACATGTCACCGCGCACGCTGCACCGCCGCCTGGAAGAGGAAGGCTCCAGCTTCCGGGCCATCAAGGAAGCACTCCGCCGGGACATGGCGCTGGCCCGCCTCACCAAGACCCGCCAGCCCATTGCCCGGGTAGCCGCCGACCTGGGCTATGCGGACACCTCGGCCTTCTACCGGGCCTTCACCGGGTGGACCGGGATGTCGCCGGAGCGCTACCGGCGCCAGCTGTCCACCCAGGCTGGCGACACCACGACCGAGTAAGCCCATGACCTCACGCATAGCCGACCCGGCCATCCGGCCCAGTTCCCCGGAAGAGCTCCGCCGCTACGACCTGCTGCTGGCCGGCTTCGACCTCCTGGACCAGGCCATTGCGGTGTTCGATGCCACCCCCAAGCTGGTCACCTGGAACACGGCCATGCTGCGCCTGCTGGATTTTCCGGAAGAGATGGTCCGGGTCGGCACACCCTTCGAAGCCTTTGTGCGCTACAACATCGAACGGGGCGAATACGGCTGCGGCGTGAGCAGGAGCCCGGCAGAGGTGGAGCGCCAGGTCGCCGAGCGGATGGCCGCCGTACGTGCGTTTCAACCCCACAACGCCGAGCGCACCCGCCCCAACGGCCAGATCCTGTCCATCCGTGGCGTCCCGATTCCCAACCTGGGCTTTGTCACCCTGTGGACCGACATCACTGAACAACGCCGTTACGAGAAGCTCATCGAAAGCCAGAATAGCGAGCTTGAAAACCGGGTCCGGGCGCGCACCGCCGAGCTGGAAGCCGCCACCCACCGCCTCGACGCCCTGGCCGGTCAGTTGGCCCGCAGCGAGGAGCGCCTGCGCCTGATCATGGATGCCATCCCGGCCCTGATCGCCTACGTGGACGCGGGGGAGCGCTACCGCTTCGCCAACCGGGGCTACACGGAATGGTTCGGCATCGACAAGCAGAGCATCGTCGGACGCAGCATCGCCGAGGTATTCGGCCCCGAGGCCTATGCCCAGATCAAGCCCTACCTGGAACAGGCGGCCACCGGAGAGCAGGTCAGCTACGAATATTCCCGCACCTTGCCCGACGGCCGCTCCGTACATGCCCGCAGCGCGGTGGTACCGGAAGCCTCGCTGGCGGGCGGCGTCCAGGGCTTCTTCGTGCTGTCCATCGACATCACCGAACAGAAGGCCAGCCAGGCCGCCCTGATCCAGGCCCAGAAAATGGAAGCCGTGGGCCAGCTCACCGGCGGCCTGGCCCACGATTTCAACAACCTGCTCACCATCATCACCGGCAACCTGGCCACCCTTCAGGACAAGCTGCCGGCCCACCAGGGCTTCGAGGACTACCTGGCGCCAGCGCTCTCCGCCGCCCGCCGGGGGACGGAGCTGATCCGCCGACTGCTGACCTTTTCCCGCCAGCAGCCACTGGCACCCTGTTCAGTGGAGGTGGGCACCCTGGTGCTGGGCATGAGCCAGCTGCTCTCGCGGACCCTGACCGAGCGGATTGCCATCCACCTGGATCTGCCCACCAGCCGGCTCCACGCCCTGGCCGATCCCCATCAGCTGGAAAACGCCCTGCTCAACCTGGCCATCAATGCCCGTGATGCCATGCCCGACGGCGGCGAACTGCGCATCGGCGTAGCCCGCCGCCACGTCTCCCCGAGCCTCGCCCTCCTGGTGGAAGTCCCGGCCGGAGAGTATGTGCAGTTCGACATCTCCGACACCGGCACCGGGATTGCCCCCGAGCTCCTGCCGCGCCTCTTCGAGCCCTTCTTCACCACCAAGGCCTTCGGTGCCGGCAGCGGGCTGGGCCTGGCGATGGTCTACGGTTTCATCCGCCAGTCCGGCGGAAACATCCGCATCCGCAGCACGCCAGGCGCGGGCACCCATGTCCGCTTCATCCTGCCGATGACCGACGCCCCCCCCTCCCCGCCCGCCACCGCCCGCCCGGCCCCCGCCCCCACGGTGAACGCACGCCGGCTGGTCCTGCTGGTGGAGGACGAACCGGAAGTCCGCAAGGTCCTGCGCCAGCAGCTCACCGAACTGGGCTACCCGGTGCTCGAAGCCGGCAACGGGCTGGAGGCACGGACCCTGCTCGAAACCGTGGAGGACATCGCCCTGCTGATCTCCGACACGGTGATGCCGGGCATGGGCGGACGGGAACTGGCCGCCCATGCCCGGACGGTCCGCCCCCGCCTGCCCATCCTGCTGATCACCGGCTACGCCACCAGTGAAACGCAGACCGCGACCCCAGACACCCCGACCCTGCGCAAGCCCTTCGACCAGACCGCCCTGGCCGCCGCCCTGGCAGCCCTCGACTACCCGGAGATACCGGCACCATGAACGCCCCTGACAAGGCTCCCCCCCTCATCTTCATTGTCGAGGATGAAACCGAGATTGCCCGCCTGATTGCCTCCACCCTGCACGAATACGGTTTTCGCAGTGAAACCTTCGGTTCAGGCCGCAGCCTGCTCACCCGTGCCCGCCAGGGCCCGCCCGACCTGGCCATCCTGGATCTGGGACTGCCCGACATGGATGGCCTGCAGGTACTGCGGGAGCTCCAGGAAAAAAATCCCTGCGCAGCCCTGATCCTCACCGGCCGGGATGGGGTCACCGACCGGGTACTGGGTCTCGAACTGGGCGCCGACGACTATCTGGTCAAACCCTTCGAGCCCCGCGAACTGGTCGCACGGGTGCGTTCCATCCTGCGCCGCTACCAGAAAACCGCCGCGCCGGAGCCCGGTAACCACACCCACGTCCGTTTTGACAGCTGGCAATTCGATATCGGTCTTCTCAGTCTGACCCACGGAGACGGACGGGAAGTCAGCCTGTCCGCAGCCGAGGCCGCCCTGCTCCAAACCCTGCTCAAGCGTCCCAACAAGATCCTCACCCGGGAGCAACTGATTGGCGGCGACCTGGACCCCTTTGACCGCAGCATCGACGTGCGCATCTCACGCCTGCGCCGCAAACTCGAAGAAGACCCCCAGGATCCGAAGATCATCAAGACCGTATATGGCGCCGGCTATCTGTTGTGTGCCACGGTGGAATGGGTGACGGGGTGACCGACAGGGGGCGGACCGACACTTTCCCCACACGCTCCGGCCCCCGGTAAAATCCGGGCTCTTACAAAGAGGGAGCAACACACATGACCAGACCATTCAAGATCCTCGGCGTGCAGCAGATCGCCATCGGTGGCCCGTCCAAGGAGCGCCTGCGTACCCTGTGGGTCGACATGTTCGGCCTCGAGGTCACCGGCAACTTCGTCTCCGAGCGGGAGAACGTGGACGAGGACATCACCGCCATGGGCAAGGGCCCGTTCAAGGTCGAGGTCGACCTGATGCAGCCCCTCGACCCCGAGAAGAAGCCCGCCGTACACACCACCCCGCTCAACCACGTCGGCCTGTGGGTGGACGATCTGCCCAAGTGCGTCGAATGGCTCAGCGCCAACGGCGTGCGCTTTGCCCCGGGCGGCATCCGCAAGGGTGCGGCCGGCTTCGACATCACCTTCCTGCACCCCAAGGGCAACGAAGAGTTCCCGATCGGCGGTGAAGGCGTGCTGATCGAACTCGTCCAGGCCCCGCCTGAAGTCGTCGACGCCTTCGCCAAGCTGGCCGGCTGAACCCGCAGCACAGCATTGCCTTCCGGGCCGGCCTTCCTGAGGAGAGCCGGCCCGTCCTGCATTTACAGACGGCTCGCCTGGAAAGTGTTGCACGCCGCCAGCTGACCCGCATCCATCCCGCGCTTGAACCAGCGCACCCGCTGCTCGGCCGAACCATGGGTGAAACTGTCGGGTACCGCGTAACCCTGGGCCTGCTTCTGCAGCGTGTCGTCGCCGATCGCCGAGGCCGCCTGCAGCGCCTCTTCCACGTCGCCCGCCTCGAGAATGCCCCGGGCCGCGTCAGCGTTCTTCGCCCACACGCCGGCCAGGCAGTCGGCCTGCAGCTCGAGGCGCACCGACAGTTCGTTGGCCTGACGCTCGCCGGCCCGCTGGCGGGCAGCCTGCACTTTCTCGGAAATCCCCAGCAGGTTCTGCACGTGATGACCCACCTCGTGGGCGATCACATAGGCCTGGGCGAAATCGCCCGGCGCGTTGAAGCGGTTCTTCAGCTCCTGATAGAAAGCCAGGTCGATATACACCTTCTGGTCGGCCGGGCAGTAAAACGGCCCCATCGCCGCCTGCCCGACCCCGCACGCCGTGCGCGTCGCGCCGGTGAACAGCACCAGGGTCGGCTCGGTGTAGGTCTTGCCGTTCTGGCGGAAGATCTGCTGCCAGGTGTCCTCGGTCTCGGCCAGCACGTGGCGGACGAACTTGCTCTCGGCATCGTTGGCCGGCGCTGCCGCCGGGCGGCCCTGCTCGACCCGGGACGGCGCCACCGCCGTCTGGTTGAGGATCACGCTCGGATCGACCCCGAAATACATCGCCACCAGCGCCAGCACGATGGTGCCGATACCGATGCTGCGGCCGCCGACCGGCAGCCCACCGCCACCGCCGCGGCGGTCCTCGACGTTGCTGCTTTCCCGGCTGTTGTCGAAACGCATGAAGAATCCTTTCGCTGAAGAGTCGTGCCGGACAAAGCTGCCCGCCACACTCCGAAGTGTGAATCAAAACCCTGGCTCCATGTTTACCGCCCGCCCAGGGAGCCCGTCCGGAGAATGTCACCCGCGCCTCCAGACCCGACGTTTTTTTGCGCCGCAACATTTTTCTTGTGTTGCGCGCGCTTTACCGCTATATTTCCCAGTCCGGTGCAAAGCGGTTCGCACCGAGTCAGATCGTCCCTAGCCTTCTTATCTCCCGTATTCGACGTGAGGTTGTCCTGATCGGTTAGTGCCGATATGCCAGTCAGGCAGCCATATTGTCGCGCGCAGCGTTGCGCTGCGACGCGTTGCCGTTTTTTCTTCGCGGGCACCGCATCCGCAATACCAGATAAGGAAGCGAAATGGATTTCGCAAACCTCGGTCTTTCCGAGCACATCGTCAAGGCCGTCAACGACGCCGGCTACACCACCCCGACCCCCGTTCAGCTGGCCGCCATCCCCGCCGCCCTCGCGGGCAAGGATCTCGTCGTGTCGAGCCAGACCGGCTCCGGCAAGACCGCCGCCTTCATGCTGCCCTCGCTGCAGCGCCTGACCACCGAACCGACCATCAAGGCCCGCGGCCCCCGCGTGCTGGTGCTCACCCCGACCCGCGAACTGGCCGTCCAGGTCACCGACGCCTGCAAGGGCTACGGCAAGCACCTGCGCCACGCCAAGGCCGTCAGCGTCGTCGGCGGCATGCCCTACCCGGTGCAGAACAAGCTGCTGTCCAGCCCCTATGAAATCCTGGTGGCCACCCCCGGCCGCCTGATGGACCAGATGAACAGCGGCCGCATCGACTTCGCCCGCCTCGAGATCCTGATCCTCGACGAAGCCGACCGCATGCTCGACATGGGCTTCGTGGACGATATCGAGGCCATTTGTGCCAAGCTGCCGGCCAACCGCCAGACCCTGTTCTTCTCGGCCACTCTGGACGGTCAGGTCGCCCGCATGATGCAGCGCCTGCTGAAGGACCCGGAGCGCATCGAGATCAACTCGGCCCAGAGCCGCCACGAAAACATCGAGCAGCGCCTGCTGGTTGCCGACGACATCGGCCACAAGAACCGCCTCCTCGACGGCATCCTGCGCGACACAGACGTGGAACAGGCCATCGTATTTACCGCCACCAAGCGGGACGCCGATGCCCTGACCCTGAACCTGGAAGCCCAGGGCCACTCCGTGGCCGCCCTCCACGGCGACATGAACCAGCGCATGCGTACCCGTACCCTCGACCAGCTGCGTCGCGGCCACCTGCGCGTACTGATTGCCACTGACGTGGCCGCCCGCGGCATCGACGTGCGTACCATCAGCCACGTGATCAACTACGACCTGCCCAAGGTCGCTGCCGACTACGTGCACCGCATCGGCCGCACCGGCCGCGGCGGCGCCTCCGGGATCGCCATCAGCCTGGCCGAACGCCGCGACGTGCGCCTTCTGCGCGCCATCGAACGCTACACCCGCCAGCCCCTGGCCGTGCACACCATGCCCGGCCTCGAAGCCCGCAGCACCATGCCTGCCGATGAACGTCGCCCGGGTGGTCCCCGTCGTGACGGCGGCCGCAGCTTCGGCAATGGCGGCGGCGGCCGCTTCGGCGACAAGCGTTCGCCGTCCTCTGGCGGTGGCTTCGGTGGCGGTCGCTTTGACCGGGAACCCCGCCGTGACGGCGAAGGCCGCAGCGCCAGCCCCTGGGCCGGCCACAGCGAAGGCCGTCGTGACGTCCGCGAAGCCCCCCGCCACACAGACGGCACCAGCGCTCCGCGCCACCCGGAACACCGCACCGAGTTCCCCCACGTGGCCAAGCGCAGCTCCACCCACCACAACGCCGGCGGTGGCTTTGGAGGTGGTCGCGGCAATGGCGATCACGCAGGCAAACCCCGCGCCGGTCGGACTTTCAACCGCGATCGTTGATCCACACCCGGACCGGACCAGCTCCGGTCCTTGGTGACACAAGGGGCGCCCTACCGGGCGCCCCTTGTTTTTTATCTCCCTGAGGCCAGCTGAGGCCAGGAATGGCGAGGAAAGCCCCTTTAGTTTCACACCCGCAGAGTTCTCCAGAGGTCTATGATGGACGCCAGTAAGACTGCGGGCGCCCGGCACCCCGGTCTCGTCCATACCAGAAAAAGGGAGCATCCATGAAGATCACCAGTCCTGTCGTCGGCGAAATCGAAGTCTCTGCAGAACGCATCCTCCAGTTCCCCGCGGGCCTGCCCGGCTTCGAGACCTGCCATCAGTTCACGCTGATCCACTCCGAAGGAGACTCGGCGCCCAAGCTGTTCGTACTCCAGTGCCTGGACGACCCTGAGGTGGCCTTCACCGTAACGACCCCCGAGGTGATGGGACTCAATTATGAATTCGCCCTTAGCGACGAAGAAGTGGCCGCCATTCAGCTGGGCAGTCCCGAAGACATCCACTTGCTGCTGATCGTCAGCAAGCAGGGGGACAGTCCGGTTAGAGCCAACGTGATGGCCCCCCTGGTGCTCAACACCAGCACCCGTCTCGGCCTTCAGAAAGTCATCGGCAAGGTGGACACCAGCGTGACGCTGAAAGCGGTCGACTGACCAGGCCTGCCCGCATTCCATGAAGAAGGGACGCCCCAGGGCGTCCCTTCTTCATCTGTCCCGGGGTTTAATACAGGAGGAAAGGACGCCGCAGCTCCAGCCAGCGTCGCTCGTCTGCCTGGGCCAGGGCATCCAGATCGCCCGGCCTGGCGGCGGGGTCATCCACCCACTGGCGCAGGCTCTCGGAGCCATTGATGAGATCGATGGCAAGCCGGTCATGCTCATACTCGTAAGAAAAATCGCGCCACAGGGGATAGTCCCGCTGGATCTGGCGGATCGCCTTGAAGGCGAGAGCCTGGAGCCGCCAGGGGCGGAAAGCCTCATGGTCATAATGGAGCGGATCCTCCACGTGAATCTGCACACCACTGCACAGTTTGCCAGCGTGTTTGTGGAAAGTGGGCTCGAACCAGCACTCACGCAGGCGACAGCCCTGGAGCCAGCGGGGCGCCAGGGCCTGCATGTGCGCAATCACCTGACCCGCATCCATGTCCGGGGCACCGAAGAGCTCCAGCGGCCGGGTCGTACCGCGCCCCTCCGACAAGGTGGTGCCCTCCAGCATCACCGTGCCGGCATAGGCCCGAGCCATCGAAAGGTTGGGCGCGTTGGGGCTTGGGTTGACCCAGCTACGCTGCCCCAAGGGCCAGCCATAACCTGGCGCAGCCGCCGGCTGCCAGCCCTGCAGGGTGATCACCTGGCAATCCACGTCCAGCTTGAGCGTCGCCACGAACCAGCGGGCCAGCTCTCCCATGGTCAGCCCATGACGCATGGGCAGCGGCCCGGCCCCCACAAAGCTCTCCCAGCCCGGCTGCAGCAGGGTCCCTTCCACCGGGCGCCCCACCGGATTGGGACGGTCCAGCACCCACACGGATTTGCCGTGGCGGGCGGCATCCTCAAGGATGTAACGGAGCGTGGTGATGAACGTGTAGATGCGACAGCCCAGATCCTGGAGGTCCACCAGCACCACGTCGAAACGGTCCATCATCGTCACCGTGGGACGGCGCACCTCACCGTAGAGGCTGAAAACCGGAATCCCATGCACCGGGTCGAAAAAATCCGGTGACTCAACCATGTTGTCCTGCTTGTCACCCCGCAAACCGTGCTGAGGGCCAAAAGCAGCAGATAACCGGATGTCAGGCAGTGCTGCCAACGCATCCAGGGAGTGGGTCAGATCCCGGGTGACCGAGGCAGGGTGGGCCAGCAGGGCAACCCGCTTGCCCACCAGGGGGCGACGCAGGGCGGGATCGGCAAGCAGGCGGTCGAGACCGAACAGGATCATGGCGTGGGTACTTTCTGGACATGCAAGGGATTCAGGAAACAGGCCCGGCTGTCCTGATGGTGAAAATCAGGCTGACCCCGGGGGTGCTGCAGGGCCCAGTAACAGTGGCGGCCATCGGCCAGCTCCACCACCGCCGTGAGAGCGATCTGCCAGGGCCCCTCCGGCAGGGCGACGCCCGGGAGGCGCACCTCCATCCCCAGAACACGGGCATCCCGGCGGACCGTAAGGACCGGCTCCAGGGACCGGGGGCTGACGCTCCGCTGACGATAGGCCAAAAAATCAAAGCGCATCCACTGCCCGGTCGGCGAGAAGTTGAACTCCCGATAGGCGGCCTCACCCTGCCGGGCGACAAACAGCTCAAAACACGTATGAGCCCACAACCGCTCCACTGGCAGGGGCTGGCCAGCCTCAGGAATACGCAGGGCGGCCAGATCACCCTCCAGCCGATAGTCGAGCACCCAGCCGTCACCGTCCCGGATAATCCCCACCCCAATGGCCTCCACCTCCGGACAGGGCAGGTCCGGGTGGCAGACCAGGGAGAGCAAAGGGGCATCAGTCATCGGCGGATTTTGTGAAACGCGGCAAGGGCAGCAGTTTAGCCGGTCCGGGGGACAGGTTAAACTCCAGGTGCTGGCACTGGCCAGTCCCAGCCGGATCCCCTTTTCAAGGCCCCCATGACCACCGCACCACCCCGCCTGCGCAGCCTGTCCGATCGCCTGCGGCAGGTTGCCCTGTTCGAGATCGGCGGCCTGCTGCTGATCACCCCGCCCTACATCTGGCTGTCCGGCGAGCCCGTCGGCGACTCCTTCCTGTTGATGGCCCTCCTGGCCGTGCTGGCAGCGTCCTGGAACGGACTCTACAACACCGCCTTCGACTGGCTGGAAAATCACCTCACCGGCCGCTCCGCAGACCGGCGCCCGTGGCGGCTGCGGGCCATCCACGCCATCGGCTTCGAGGGTGGCCTGTTGCTGATGACCCTGCCAGTGATCGTCTTCTGGACCGGCATGGACTGGCTCACTGCCCTGATGGCCGACATCGCCCTGGCCCTGGCTTACGTCACCTACGCCTTCAGCTTCAACCTGCTGTATGACCGGGCTTTCCCCATTGGCGGGGAAAGTTGACCCATCCACCCCGGGGCAAAGCCCCTCTGACCCACGAGAACACCATGCCCACCACCACCCTCACCATTACCGGCATGCAGTCCGACGAATGTCTGCGGACCGTCATGAACGCCATCCAGGATCTCCCCCACATCGGCTACGCGGAGGTGTCCCTGGAGACCGGTGCCGCCGAGATCGAGCATGGCAGTCTCGTCTCCGAAGGCGACATCCGTGCTGCCATTGAAGACGCGGGCTTCCAGACACGCTGACTGGAGGTGCACAGCGTTCCGCCTGACGACGGCGCCCCCAACCACGCCTTCAGCCGCCGGCCCGGGCCGCTATAATCCGGGCCTTCGCTCCCCCAGGATTCCACCGTGTCCGACCGCCTCGCCGTCCTCCCCCAGTATCTGATTCCCAAACAGGCCCTCACCCGGCTCGCCGGCATGCTGGCCGGCGCCCGGGCGGGCAGCCTCACCACCGCCGTGATCCGCTGGTTCGTGGAACGCTACGGAGTCAATATGGCCGAGGCCGCCAACCCGGACATCGCCAGCTACCCCAGCTTCAACGAATTCTTCACCCGCCCCCTCCGGCCGGGGGCCCGTCCGCTGGCAGGAGCCGACTTCCTTTGCCCCGTGGATGGCGCCATCAGCCAGTTCGGACAGATCAAGCTCGACCAGATTTTCCAGGCCAAGGGTCACAGCTACTCGACCCGCGCCCTGGTGGGCGGAGACCGGGATCTGGCCATCCAGTTCCAGGATGGCGAGTTCGCCACCCTCTATCTGAGCCCCCGGGACTACCACCGCATCCACATGCCCTGTGACGGCCGCCTGACCCGGATGATCTACGTCCCGGGTGACCTGTTCTCGGTCAACCCCACCACGGCCCGCGGCGTCCCCGGCCTGTTTGCCCGCAATGAACGGGTGGTGTGCGTATTCGAGAATCCGGAGATCGGCCCCTTCGTCCTGGTACTGGTCGGCGCCACCATCGTCGGCAGCATGGCCACCACCTGGCACGGGGTGGTCAACCCGCCCCGCCCGGGCCGGATCCAGGAGTGGGACTACCACACGGAGTCGGTCCTGCTGAAGAAGGGGGACGAAATGGGCCGCTTCCTGCTCGGCTCCACGGTCGTCCTGCTCTTCCCCAAGAAGCGCCTGAGCTTCACCCCCGACTGGGCCCCTGCCGGCGCCATCCGCATGGGTGAGGCCATGGGCCGCCGGGTATAAGCCGCCCCGCTCCCACCTGCACGGAGGCGTGTCCATGCCCGTCCTGCCGATCATCGTCGTCGCTCAGCTCTTCGGCACTTCACTGTGGTTTTCCGCCAACGCCGCCGGCGATGACCTGATGCGTGCCTGGCACCTGCGGCCCTCCGATCTGGGCCTGCTGACCAATGCCGTGCAACTGGGCTTCATCCTCGGCACCCTCGGCTTCTCCCTCACCGGTCTGGCCGACCGCTTTCCGGCGAGCCGCATATTTGCCCTGTGCGCAGTACTGGGCGCCGCCGCCAACGCCGCCTTCGCGCTGCAGGCGAATGGACTCGAAAGTGCCCTGGTGTTCCGCTTTGCGGTCGGTCTGGCCCTCGCCGGGGTGTACCCTCTCGGCATGAAACTGGTGGTGAGCTGGGTACCGAAGCAGGCTGGGCCCGCCCTGGCCTGGCTGGTGGGCATGCTCACCCTGGGGACGGCCCTGCCCCATGGGGTCCGCTTCCTGGACACTGGCTGGAGCTGGCAAGCCACGGTGCTGGTGTCATCGGTGCTGGCCCTGTTCGCTGCCGGGCTGATCGCCCGCCTGGGAGACGGCCCCCATCTGGTGCGCAAACCGGGAGCGCCGCCCCTGCGCCTGGGACGGGTCCTGCATGCGTTTGGTGAACCCCGCTTCCGCGCTTCGGCCCTAGGGTACTTTGGCCACATGTGGGAGCTCTACGCCTTCTGGACGCTGGTGCCCCTGCTGGTGGGCACTGGGGCAGGTGCTGGCACCCTGGTCTCCGGTCCGGCCTTTGCCGTCATCGGGATCGGTGCGGCTGGCTGCGTGCTGGGGGGACACTTCAGCCGGCGCCTGGGCAGCGCCCGGGTCGCGGCGCTTGCCCTCGCCACCTCCGCCACCTGCTGTGCCCTCTACCCCCTGCTCACGGGCAGTCCCGTCTGGCTGCTGGCCCTCGTGATGCTGATCTGGGGCGCCAGCGTGGTGGCCGATTCGCCCCACTTCTCCGCGCTCTCGGCACGGGCCTGCCCGCCGGAGATCGTCGGCAGCGCCCTGGCCTTCCAGAACGCCATCGGTTTTGCGATCAGCATGGCGTCCATCGCGCTCACCACCCGCCTGTGGCCCCAGGGACAGGAAATGGTGGCCTGGCTCCTGCTGCCCGGCCCCCTGCTCGGCCTCATCGCCCTGGCCCCCCTGTGGCGTGTCCGGCCCGACTCCTGAAGGACGCCCCCCGGATTTGGAGCTGCGGGGCAACGTCCAGGACAGAACCGGCACCGCCCTGACCTCCATCTTCAATCCAGACGGAAGATGCGTCCCGCGCCGTCCATCACCACAGCACCGATCAGGCTGCCGATGACCCAATCCGGCCATGAGCGGCCGAGCCAGGCCATGGGCAGAGCCGTTAACCTTCTCTCTTTCCCATGAACGTCCTTCGCGCCATGAATATTCCGCTGATCCGCTACGTGGAACCCGTCTTCCGTCCGCCCTCCGAGGCCCAATCCCTGATCCTGCCGGTCACCGACGGCTGCTCCTGGAACGCCTGCACCTTCTGCGAGATGTACACCGCACCGCAAAAGGCCTTCCGCGCCCGCCGGGAAGAGGAGGTGCTTACGAGCATCCGTCGCATCGGCGAGGGCCACGCAGACCAGATCCAGCGGGTGTTTCTGGCGGACGGGGACGCACTGGTACTGCCCACCCGACGCCTGCACGCAATCCTGGAAGCAATCCGAACCCACCTGCCCCGGGTGCGCAGGGTCTCCAGCTACTGCCTGGCCCGCAACCTGGAGAAGAAGACGGCGAGCGAGCTGGGCGAGCTGCGGGAGGCAGGGCTGCGCATGGTCTATCTGGGCGCGGAATCCGGTGATGACACGGTGCTGGCTCGGGTGAACAAGGGGGAAACCTACGACTCCACCCGGGCCGCCCTCGACAAATTGGGGGAGGCGGGCATCACCCGCTCGGTGATGATCCTCAATGGCCTGGGCGGACAGATCTACAGCGACCAGCACGCGGACAACTCCGCCCGCCTCGCCAACGCCACCCAACCGGAGTTTCTGTCCACCCTCGTGGTGAGCTTCCCGGGCGGGGAGGCACGCTTCCGGGCCGGCTTTCCGGAATGGACGCCCCTGGACCAAACCGGTCTGTTCCGGGAGATGGAGCGCTTCCTGTCACAGCTGACGCTGAACCGCACCGTGTTCCGCTCGGATCACGCCAGCAACTGGCTGATCCTCAAGGGCACCCTGGGTATGGACAAGGAAAAACTGCTGGAACAGGTACGGACAGCGATCGCACGCCCCTCGGCGGCGCCCCTGCGGCCGGCCTGGGCCCGGGGCTTGTAAGGAGGGGCATGTTTCACCAAGCCGGCCACGGCACCTCGAAATGCCTCTGCTATGCTCCGGGAACTGGCGTCGGCACCGCCCGGTGGCCAGAATGTCTTCGGAGCCTGTTCATGAATCCTGCCCTCACGCTGCACCGCCTGTCGGTGGTCACCCTGCTCACTCTGGCAGCGCCCGGCCTGCTGGCCCAGGCCACCACGCCCCTGACCAGGCAGACGGCGCCCTCCGTGGCCACCGCCAAGCCTCCCGTCCCGTCCGCTGCCACCACTCCAGCAGCCACCGTCACCGCCGCTGGGGTGACTGGTGCCCAGCTTGCCGACCCGAGTGCGCCACTGCCTGTCCCGCCGCCGCCGCCCCTCTCCGACATCATCTTCACTAACGGTGACGTGATCACCCTCGACGACAAGCGCCCCAGCGCCCAGGCGGTGGCCATCAAGGGCAGCAGGATCGTCGCCGTGGGCACCAGCAAGGCCATCCTGGCTCGCTGGAGAAGCGAGGGAACCGAGGTGGTGGACCTGGGGGGCAAAACGCTCGTGCCCGGGTTCATCGACAGCTGGGGACAGCTCTCCCGCCTGGGCCTGTTTTCAGTGGCGGCCCAGCTCCAGCCGCCCCCCGAGGGGCGCGTGGGAGACACGGCTGCGCTGCTGCGGGAGCTGCGGGAATGGGGCAGGAGCGACCTGCCCCGGCGTTTCGGCTGGATCGTGGGCTTTGGTTATGATGAGACCCGCCTGCGGGAGCTGCGGACACCCACCCGCAACGATCTGGACAACGTATCCCGGGATCTGCCGGTGATCATCGTGCACCAGTCGGGCCGCCAGCTGGTCGCCAACAGCAAGGCGCTGGAGCTGGCCGGGATCACCCGGGACAGCGTCGCCCCGGCCGGTGGCGATATCGGTCGCTGGCCGGGCTCCCGGGAACCCGATGGCCTGCTGGAGGGCACCAGTGCCTTCGCCCTCCTCGGTGCCCTGCCCCACTTCAGCGGGGATGAGCGCCTGGCCCTGATCCAGCAGGGACAGGCCCTCTACCTGCAGAACGGCTACACCACCGCAGTCGAAGGCCGTGCCACCCCGGAGGATTTCACGCTCTACCTGCAGACGGCCGATCTGGGTGCCCTCAAGCTGGATGTACTGCTTTACGCAGACCTGGGCAGCAGCGCCAGTGCCCTCAAGGGCCACAAGCAGATCACCCCCCGGTATTACAAGGGCCATCTCAAGCTGGCAGGGGTGTCGTTTGCACTGGATGGCACCACCGAAGACCGCAGCGCCTGGCTGACCCAGCCCTACCAGCTGCCCCCCCCGGGCAAGCGCACCAGCTATGCAGGCTATCCCGGCGTCAGCGACGAGACGGCGGGCGGCCTCTTCGAGCAGGCCTATGCCAACGGCTGGCAGGTGGCGGTCCACGCCAACGGGGATGCGGCCATCGACCAGTTCCTGAAGGGTCTGCAGAGTGCGGGCGAGAAGCACCCCTTCAAGGACCGACGTCCCCTGCTGGTGGGGGGGCAGACCTTGCGGGATGATCAACTGGAGGCGCTGAAGGATGCCCGGGCCCAGGTGGCCTTCGCCCCGACCCGCCTCAGCCTGTCCCTGGACACCCTGCAAAACCATGCCCTCGGTACAGAACGTACGACGCGCTTCCTGCCCGCCGGCAGCGCCCTCGGGAAGGGCGTTCCCCCCCTGCTAACCCACGACCCGGCCGCCCTGCAGCCTCAGCCTCTGGGCATCCTGGCCGCGGCCATCAGGCGACCGGCCGGAGATGCCGAGCAGCTCTCCCCCTTCGACGCCCTGAAGGGCCTGACCCTGCTCCCCGCCCGCCAGCTGGGTGAGGAGAAGATCAAGGGCAGCATCACGGCAGGCAAGCTGGCGGATCTGGTGGTGCTGTCGGGC
>NZ_JAQUVG010000169.1 GCF_028693495.1 Zoogloea sp.
CGGGCATTCTGGCCTTGTCCACCTACCTGCCGCTGGCGGAATCCCTGAGGGATGAGGCGGATGAGGCCAACCAGGCGGTGCCCATCTGGATGGCCCACGGCCAGTACGATCCAGTCATTCCCCTGGATTTCAGCCGTCGGTCGGCAGATCTGCTGGTCGCCGCGGGGTATCCCCTGGAGTGGACCACTTACCCGATGGAGCACGGCCTGTGTCTCGAGGAGGTGCGCGACATCGAGAACTGGCTGGTCCGGGTACTCGCACCTTGAATATCAGGAGGGGCGGCGTTTGAGCAGGTTGTTGCCGATGAAGCTCAGCACTGTCTCGCCGCGCTGGTTGACCGCCGAGTAGCGGAGCCGGGCGATGCCCCGGTCCGGTTTGGACGATGATGGGCGCACCTCCAGCACTTCGACGACGCTGTGCAGGGTGTCGCCTGGACGCACCGGGGCCAGCCAGCGCAGCTCGTCGAGGCCCGGGGATCCGATGCTGGATTCCTTGAAGATGCCGCTCTGGATGAACAGCCGGAAGCAGATGGCGATGGACTGGAAGCCGCTGGCGATCAGGCCGCCATAAGGGGACTCGGCGGCTGCATTGGCATCCAGGTGGAAGGGTTGGGGGTCGTAGCGGAAGGCGAAGTCAATGATCTCGGCCTCGGTCAGGGTCAAGCCGCCGCTGACAAAACGCTCGCCGACGCTCAGGTCGTCCAGGTAACGGGTATCCATCGGGTGTCCTCCATTGTGGGTACAGGGAAAAGGCTTCGATCTTAGCGGATGCGAGGGGGCTGAAGCACTTCCTGGCAGAGATCCAGCCAGGCCTGGGCCGCCCGGGACAGATAGCGTTCCGGATGGCGGATCAGGGCAGGGTGCCAGTTGATGGTCGGGTGGACCAGCGGCCGGGAAATGAGCCGGTCGTCCAGGTGCAGGCGGGCCAGCAGGGGGCGTGGCAGCAGGGTGGTACCCAGGCCGGCGGCAGTCATGGCGACAAGGAAATCCCACTGGCTGCTCTGGGCGGCGATCCGGAGTTGACCGTCTTCTTCGCGAAAGGCGTCGCGGATCTGGCGGGTCAGGGAGAAGTCATCCGAAGGGAGGACCAGGGGTTCGTCCCGCAGATCCGTCAGCTGGACGGAAGCCTTGCCGGCCCAGGAGGCTTCTCGCGATCCGATCACGTCGATGGGGTGGGCGCCGAGGCTGCGGCAGGCCAGCCCCAGGGCGGGGGCGGCAGGGAGCAGGGTGACTCCGACCTCCAGTTCCCCGTCGGCCACCTGCCGTTCGATCACCTGGCCGCCGCTTTCCTGCAGGCGCAGCACCACTCCTGGATAGCGCTCCCGGAAGGTGGCGACGGCAGGGGTGAAGAGCAGGTTGAGCATGGGTGGCAGACCCACCGTCAGTGTGCCGCGCTGCAGGGACGACAGATCATCCAGGGCCAGGCTGATTTCGCGGACCATGGCGACGGCCTGCTGACCCTTCTCGAACACCACCTGCCCGGCATCGGTCAAGCGCAGTTGTCGGCCTTCCCGCAGCAACAGGGGTTGACCGACCTCGCTTTCCAGTTGCCGGATCATCTTGCTCACGGTGGACTGGGTGACGTGCAGTCGCTCGGCTGCCAGGGTAAAGCTGTTCTGGCGCACGGTCTCGATGAAATAACGCAGCGCACGCAGGTCCATGGTTCATGAAAAAAACGACTGAAAGTCAGGATTTTAAGTCATCAAACGCCTGTTCATCCGGTTCTATACTTTTTGCCATCGATCCCGGCTCCGCCAACCCGGCCGGGACAGGAACCGGGGCGACAGACCCTGAGACCGAGAACCGGAGAAAAGCAATGCCCATGGATCGTATCCGCCTCGCCCGCCTGCGGGATCGCATCATGTCTCCCGAGGAGGCTGCCCGGCTTTTCCAGGACGGCATGACCGTCGGGATGAGCGGCTTCACCCGTGCCGGGGACTGCAAGGCGGTGCCCTTCGCGCTGGCCGAGCGCGCCCGTAGCGAGCCCCTGCGCCTCACCTTGATGACCGGGGCGTCCCTGGGGAACGACATCGACAAGGTGCTCACCGAGGCAAACGTGATTGCCCGGCGGATTCCCTTCCAGTCCGATGCCACGCTGCGCCGCAAGATCAATGCCGGTGAGGCCATGTTCATCGACCAGCACCTGTCCGAAACCGTTGAGCAGTTGCGCTCGGGGCAGATCGCGCCGGTGGACATCGCCGTGGTGGAGGCTACCGCGATCACCGAGAACGGCGGCATCGTGCCGACCACGTCCGTGGGCAATTCGGCCAGCTTCGCCGTGCTGGCCAAGAAGATCATCGTCGAAATCAACCTGACCATGCCGATGGCCCTGGAAGGGCTGCACGACATCTACATTCCTACCTACCGGCCCCATCGCCTGCCCATCCCGCTGATCTCCCCGGAACAGCGCATCGGCTTGCCACACATTCCGGTGGATCCCGAGAAGATTGTCGGCATCGTGATCACTTCCAAGGCGGACAGCCCGTCCAACGTGCTGCCGCCGGACGCGGAGACCCGGGCGATTGCCGGGCATCTCAACGCGTTCCTGGCGCACGAGGTGCGGGCCGGGCGGCTCTCCCCGGCGCTTCAGCCGCTCCAGGCGGGGATTGGCACCATTGCGAACGCGGTCCTTCACGGCATGCTGGATTCCCCGTTCCAGAATCTGAAGATGTACTCGGAAGTCCTGCAGGACAGCACCATCGAACTGCTGGACGAGGGGCGCCTGAGTTTCGCCTCGGCCTCCTCGATCACCCTCTCCCGGGATCTCTACGAGCGCGTGCTGGGCAACATCGAGCGTTATCGTTCCCGGTTGGTGCTGCGTCCCCAGGAAATTTCCAACCATCCGGAGGTGATCCGTCGCCTGGGCCTCATTTGTATCAACACGGCGCTGGAGTGCGACATCTACGGCAATGTGAATTCCACCCACGTGGGTGGGACCCATATGATGAACGGCATCGGTGGCTCCGGCGATTTCGCCCGCAATGCCCATCTGGCCGTTTTCGTGACCAAGTCCATTGCCAAGGGCGGGGCCATCTCCAGCATCGTGCCGATGGTCTCCCATGTGGACCATACCGAGCACGATACGGACGTCTTCGTCACCGAGCATGGTCTCGCCGATCTACGCGGACTGGCCCCCCGGGAGCGGGCCCGGGTGATCATCGAGAACTGCAGCGACCCCCTGTACCGGGATGCCCTGCGTGACTATCACCGTCGCGCCTGCCAGCGGGGCGGGCACACGCCCCACCTGCTCCAGGAGGCTTTTGCCTGGCACCTGCGCTATGAACAGGAAGGGGCCATGCTGGGCCAGCGGGTGAGTGCGACGCAGCCGGAAGCCGCTCCCGCCTGAGCGTCACCGAATCCGGAGCGCGTGCAGGCAGCGCTCCAGGGGGCTTGGAGTCCGAAGATGCCCTTCGATCGAAGTCCAGGTAACACCGCCTGTATTTTCCTCCCCGG
>NZ_JAQUVG010000083.1 GCF_028693495.1 Zoogloea sp.
ACACCTGAAGCGCCCCGGCCTGTCGGATGGGCATTGCGGCGGGCGGGACGATCTGCCGCCGGCCTACACCGCTGGGCACCCGCTGCGACGCCTGCCGGACGATGGAGGGGCGAGTTGCACGACCTGGGAGGCTTGGCGATGAAGCCGCCAGCACTGCACCCGGAGCGCCAGCACTGCCTGGGCTGCCGACACCTGCAACCTGTGACCGGCCTGCTGGATTGCGTGGAGCTGGTTTCCTGGCGAGACGGCACACCGCCAGATGCACCGTGCAAGGTTCCCATGTTGCGCATTGTCGGCAAGCCGCCGGGCTGAGGCAGGGCGGGGGAGGGGGGGGTAAATCTCTGGGGGGAATCGGCCCTCGAAACCGACCGGTATCTCATCGAGAGACTTTTCCTCAATTTCAAACGAAAATCAAAACGGCAGGCGTCAAAGGCACCCTCTGAAATCGCCTGAATCCCGCTGCTGGCGCGGGTTTCGGGACCTTTTGATTACGTCGAAACCGGGACGCAAGGCCGGTACCGTGGGGGGGTGCTCAGTTTTGAGCCATGCCGCCTCAGGCTGAGGAAAAGGGGTCTCCCCATTTCTGAGGACACCCCGCAGCCTGCTTGACGGCAAGCCATGCCGGGCTGACCGGCTTAGCCCGCCCCTGATTCGGGGACGACAACACCGACCCGCCCCCCGAGGCGGTTTTTCTTCGCCTGCCGTCCGCGTGCTTTGCGCTGGCGCTTACATAGCGCTTACACGACCGCTTGAAAGCAAAACGCCAACCCCGAAGGATTGGCGTAAGTGCTTGATGTAACTGGTGGGCCCCCTGGGAGTCGAACCCAGCACCAACGGATTATGAGTCCGCTGCTCTAACCAGGCATGAGCTAGAGGCCCTTAAAACTGACTGCTTGCACTAGTGCTTGCTCGGCTTTGCATGGCGCAGTGTAAGCGCTTGTGTTTGCCGCATGAAACTCGTTCTGAACTGCCTATTATGGGTCATTTGCTCTAGCCAGCTGAGCTATGGGCCCGAAAAAAGGGGCGGGCCCGGCAACAGGCCCGACAGTAAAGTTTATGACTCGTTGTCCAGGAAGCTGCGCAGGCGTTCGGAGCGGCTCGGGTGGCGCAGCTTGCGCAGGGCCTTGGCTTCGATCTGGCGGATGCGCTCGCGGGTGACGTCGAACTGCTTGCCGACTTCTTCCAGGGTGTGGTCGGTGTTCATCTCGATGCCGAAGCGCATGCGCAGGACCTTGGCTTCCCTCGGGGTGAGGGAGTCGAGGACTTCCTTGGTGGCGTCGCGCAGGCTGGAGTACAGCGCGGCTTCGGCCGGGGCCAGGGTGGCGTTGTCCTCGATGAAGTCACCCAGGTGGGAGTCGTCGTCGTCGCCGATGGGGGTTTCCATGGAGATGGGTTCCTTGGAGATCTTAAGGATCTTGCGGATCTTCTCCTCGGGCATTTCCATCTTCTCGGCCAGGGTGGCGGGATCGGGCTCGTTGCCGGTCTCCTGCAGGATCTGGCGGGAGATCCGGTTCATCTTGTTGATCGTCTCGATCATGTGCACCGGGATGCGGATGGTGCGGGCCTGGTCGGCGATCGAGCGGGTGATGGCCTGACGGATCCACCACGTGGCGTAAGTGGAGAATTTGTAGCCGCGGCGGTATTCGAACTTGTCCACCGCCTTCATCAGGCCGATGTTCCCTTCCTGGATCAGATCGAGGAACTGCAGGCCGCGATTGGTGTACTTTTTGGCGATGGAGATCACGAGGCGCAGGTTGGCCTCGGTCATCTCGCGCTTGGCGCGGCGGGCCTTGGCTTCGCCGGTGGACATCTGTTTGTTGATGTCCTTGAGTTCCTTGAGCGGAATGCCGATGCGCTCTTCCAGGGCGATCAGCTTCTGCTGTTCTTCGAGCACGGCAGGTTGCATGCGCATCAGCACGGCCGTGTTCTTGGGGCCAGCCGAAATCTCGTTCTTGAGCCAGTCCAGGTCGGTTTCATGTCCGGGGAAGCTCTTGATGAAGTGGGGGCGGGGCATGCCGGCCTTTTCCACACACAGGTTGAGGATCTTGCGCTCGTGGCCACGGGCCTGATCAACCATGTGCCGTACCGCGTCACACAGGCGCTCGGTGGTGCGCGCGGTGAAGCGGATGTTCATCAGTTCATTGGAGACCTGCTCCTGAAACTTGAGGTAGGTCTTGTCCTGATACCCCTTTTTTTGCAGGACTGCGGCCATCTTCTCGTAAAGATCGCGCAGGGTTGCAAAACGCTCCAGGGCTTCTGTCTTGAGCTTGATCAGTGAAGCGGACTGGGCACCACCGCCGGCAGCGTCAGCATCGTCCTCGTCTTCTTCTTCCGCGTCATCCACATCCAGATCGTCACTTTCTGCGAGCTCTTCGATCTCTTCGACTGCGTTCGGATCGATCAGCCCATCGATCAGTTCATCGATGCGCATCTCATCCCTGCCGATCTTGTCGGCGCAGTCGAGAATGTCGGCGATGGTGGTGGGGCATGCCGAAATGGCCTGAATCATGTGTTTCAGGCCCTCCTCGATGCGTTTGGCGATTTCGATTTCGCCTTCGCGGGTGAGGAGTTCCACGGTGCCCATTTCGCGCATGTACATGCGCACTGGGTCTGTGGTGCGGCCGAACTCGGAGTCGACGGCGGAGAGGGTCTGTTCGGCTTCGGCTTCGGCCTGTTCGTCGTCCACCACGGTGGGGGCGACTTCCGACATGAGGAGGTCTTCGGCGGCGGGGGCCACGTCGAACACCTGGATGCCCATGTCGTTGAAGGTGGTGATGATGGACTCGATCTGTTCAGCGTCCACCAGATCGTCGGGCAGGTGGTCGTTGATTTCGGCGTAGGTCAGGTAGCCCCGTTCCTTGCCGAGGGCGATCAGGGTCTTGAGCCGGGTGCGGCGAACTTCAGCCTCTTCCGCCGAGGGGGCCTCGGCGATCATCGGGGCGAGTTTGTCCTTGACCTTCGCTGCTCGCGGCTTGGCGGGCGTCTTGCGCGGTTGTTTGGGCTTTTCCGTGGTCATGGCGGTCCTCGATGTGTCGTCGACTGTTTCGGCGCCCGAAGCGCACGAAACCGAAAATTATATTATGAATCCGATGCTTTGGGGCGATTCTTGAGCTGCTGCTTGTGCAGCAGCAGTTCGGCGAGTTGGCGACGCTCGGCCGGATCCAGTCCGTGTTCCCGCTCTCGGGCGGTCAGGCGATCGATGTTCCGGCTGATTGCGTCCGCTTCCAGCTTGTTGAGGGTGTCGTTGAACAGGAGTTCGAGCGTGCCATCGTCAAAAGGGGTGTCGGCCAGCTGGCCGGCAACCCGCGCCAGCAGTGGGGCGTGGGGGGTGTCCCGGTAGTGCTCCAGCAGGGCTCCAATCCCGTGGGTGGGCAGGTCGCCGACGCTCATGGCATCGGTGATGGCGATCAGGGCGCGTCCCTCGGGGGTGTCATCGGGCAGCAGGTCGATGGGCAGGCGGGCTGCCCAGACGGGATGCTGAACGACCACCTTGAGCAGGGCTTCGGCGGGGGACTGGGGCGCTTGTCGTGGCGGTATGCGGGGAAAGTCGTTGCCCCGGCTCCGTCGACTGCCGAAGGGGCGGTCGCCAAAGTCCTTCCGGAAACCACCGCGTCGTGGGTTGTCGTCGTCGGAGGGAAGGCGTGGTGGGCGGCTGGGTTCGATTCCGAAGGCACGCTCCACTTCCGCCTGGGTGAAGCCGGCGGTCTCGGCCAGCATCTTGATGACCTGCAGGCGCAGAAGGGGGGCGCCAATCCGGGTGACCAGAGGCTTGGCCTCGTGGACGAGCCTGGCGCAGCCTTCCGCGGTTCCGGTGTCGATATCCTTCTTCAGTTCGGCCAGCAGAAACTCGGCCAGAGGCAGGGCCCGGCTCATCGCACTCCGGAAGGCTTCCGGGCCTTCGGCCCGGACAAAACTGTCCGGGTCGTGCTCTTCAGGCAGAAACAGGAAGCTCAGGGTCTTGTTGTCGGCCAGGTGCTCCAGGCTCACCTCCAGCGCACGTCCCGCAGCCCGGCGGCCGGCTGCATCTCCGTCAAAACAGAACACGACCCGGTCTGTCAGGCGTAGCAGCTTCTGGATGTGATGGGGCGTGGCCGCGGTGCCGAGGGTGGCCACCGCATTGCCGACGCCGAACTGGGCCAGGCCGACCACGTCCATGTAGCCTTCGACGACCAGGACCGATTCGTGCTCGCGGATGGCCTGGCGGGCCTGGACCAGGCCATAGAGTTCCCGCCCTTTCTCGAAGATGGGGGTCTCGGGGGAATTCAGGTATTTGGGCTCGCCCTTGCCCAGGACGCGACCACCAAAGCCGATGACGTTACCGCGCTGATCCTGGATCGGAAACATGATCCGGTCGCGGAAGCGGTCGTAGCGGCGATTCTGCTCGTTCTCGAGGACCAGGCCGCATTCCAGCAACTGGCTGGCGGTGTAGTCGGGAAAGGCTGCCTGCAGGGCGTGCCAGCCTTCGGGGGCATAGCCCAGGCCGTAGCGGGCGGCAATTTCGCCGGTCAGGCCGCGCCCCTTGAGATAGTCGATGGCCGGGCGGCTGCGCTTGAGATGCTCTTTGTAGAAGCGGGCTGCCTGTGCCATTACTTCGGTCAGGGATTGTTCGTGACTGCGGTCGCGGGGCGTGGTGCTGTCGTCCTGGGGGACTTCCATGCCCACCAGCGCAGCCAGTTCCTTTACTGCATCCACAAAACCGAGGCCGCTGTACTCCATCAGGAAGCTGATGGCGCTGCCATGCACGCCACAGCCAAAGCAGTGGTAGAACTGCTTGGTGGGGCTGACCGAGAAGGAGGCTGATTTCTCGCCATGGAAGGGGCAGCAGGCGAAGTAGTTCGCGCCCCCTTTCTTGAGCGGAAGGTGGCGTTCGATGACTTCGACGATGTCGATGCGAGCGAGAAGGTCCTGGATGAAGGACTGCGGAATCATGGTGTCAGGACGGTGCGCCAGGGCCCGCCTTCAAGGCATCCTAGCTGGTCAGGCGGGCTTTAACCAGTCTGGAGACTTCGGCCATGTCTGCCTTGCCAGCAAGCTGGGGCTTGAGGACGGCCATCAGTTTGCCCATGTCGGCGGCGCGGGTGGCGCCGGTGGTGCTGATGGCTTCATCCACAAGGGAGGCAATCTGCTCGGTGCTCAGGCCTTGCGGCTTGTAGGCATTCAGAATCTCGATTTCAAAGCGTTCTGCGTTGGCCAGGTCAAAGCGCTGGGCGCCTTCATACTGGGTGACAGAGTCCCGGCGCTGCTTGAGCATCTTGTCCACCACGGCAACGATCGCGGCATCATCGAGCTCAATCCGTTCGTCCACTTCCCTTTGCTTGATTGCAGCCAGTAGCAGGCGCAGGGCAGAAAGCCTGGCGCTTTCCCGGGCGCGCATGGCGGCCTTCATGTCTTCATTGATACGAACCTTCAGGGACATGGCGGAGTTCTCCTGGCAAAGGGGGGGTAGGGTGGGGCTCTGAAGGCGGAGCGCAGAAGGATGCCTGATCAGGGCCTTCAGTCCGGAGGAAAAGGGTTTTCTGCGTGCTCCGCGGAAATGCACAAACGCCACGCGCCCGCGCAGAAGCGCGTTTCGCGTGGCGATCGGGAAGCGTGTACTCGGGTGTTGCTTAGTACATCTTCGGGGGCAGGGTCTGGCTGCGGAGGCGCTTGTGATGGCGCTTCACCGCGGCAGCGAGCTTGCGCTTGCGCTCGGCGGTGGGCTTTTCGTAAAACTCGCGGGAGCGGAGTTCGGGCAGCAGGCCCACTTTTTCAATGGTGCGCTTGAAGCGGCGGATGGCAACCTCAAACGGCTCGTTTTCTTTGACGCGAATACCCGGCATTACGTGGCTTCCTCGAAAATTCTTGGACGGAAAAACGAAGAGTATAACTAACTCAATCGGGTCTACCAAGTCTACTTTTCGCTTTGTTGGCCGCTGACAGGTAAAATCCGCGCTTTACCCTTGGATGGGCGGCCATGCGCGTATTGGGCATCGAATCTTCCTGCGACGAAACCGGCGTTGCCGTCTACGACACCGTGCAGGGCCTGCTGGGGCATCGCCTGCATTCGCAGATCGACCTTCATGCGGTGTATGGCGGAGTGGTGCCGGAACTGGCGTCGCGCGATCACATCCGCCGTTTGCCTGTGTTGCTGCGGGAAGTACTGGAGGAGACCGGGCTGAGCTTTGCCGATATCGATGGGATTGCCTACACGGCAGGCCCGGGGCTGGCTGGCGCCCTGCTGGTGGGCGCGGGTGTGGCGGAGGCGCTGGCGCTGGCGCTGGGCAAGCCGGCCCTGCCAGTGCACCACCTTGAGGGGCATCTGCTGTCCCCCCTGCTGTCGGCGACGCCGCCGGAGTTTCCTTTCGTGGCTCTGCTGGTGTCGGGAGGACACACCCAGCTGATGCGGGTGTCCGGAGTTGGCGACTACGCCCTGTTGGGGGAGACGGTGGACGATGCGGCCGGCGAGGCCTTCGACAAGACCGCCAAGCTGCTCGGCCTGGGCTACCCCGGAGGGCCTGTGCTGGCAAGACTGGCTCAGGAGGGTGTGTCGGGGCGTTTCAAGTTGCCGCGACCGATGCTCCACAGCAAGGACTTTGACTTCAGTTTCAGCGGCCTCAAGACCGCGGTTCTGACCGCTGCTTCTGCGCCGGGCTTCTGCGAAGCGGACAAGGCGGATCTGGCTGCCGAGTTTCAGGCTGCGGCTGTGGAGGTGCTGGTGGCCAAGAGCATGGCCGCCCTGCGGCACACAGGGCTCAGGCAGTTGGTGGTGGCCGGTGGTGTCGGGGCCAACCTGGCCCTGCGTTCGGCGCTCGATGCTGCTGCGGCAAAACGGAAGGCTCGGGTGTTTTACCCCGAGCTTGAGCTATGTACCGATAACGGGGCGATGATTGCCTTTGCCGGTGCTCTCCGGTTCAAGGCGGGTGAAAGGGGGGCGCAGGGCAATGGCGAGTTTGCCGTTCGGCCACGCTGGAGCCTTCAGGAGATTGCCGTGCCCCGAGAGGCACCCTGAGTACGCAGTTCAGCCAGCCTTTTTCTTGCTGCCGATGCGGCTTTCCTGGCCGCTCATCAGGCGCTTGATGTTGTCCTTGTGGCGCCATAGCAGCAGCAGGGACATGACCGTGATGGACAGGATCCACAGGGGAGACAGGTCTAGCAGGAACGCGATACCCGGTGCCGCCAGGGATGCGCCCAGGGCTGCCAGCGAGGAGTAGCGGGTGCCGAAGGCGACTGCCAGCCAGGTGGTCAGGACTGCCAGTCCGACCCAGCCGCTGGCGCCAAGCAGCACTCCGGCGGCGGTGGCGACCCCCTTGCCCCCCTTGAAGCCCAGGAAGAGGGGGTACAGATGCCCCAGGAAGGCTGCCAGGCCGGCAGCGGGAACGGCTGCGGGGCCGAGCCCGGGAGCCAGGCTGGCTGCAAGATAAACCGCGAGCCACCCCTTGAGGGCATCGCCCAGCAGGGTCAGGATTGCGGCGAGTTTGTTGCCGCTGCGCAGGACATTGGTGGCCCCCGGGTTGCCAGACCCATACGTGCGTGGGTCTGCCATCCCGAACAGGCGGCTGACGACAACAGCAAAGGGGACAGAGCCAAGCAGATAGGCGGCCAGGAGCAGAAGCGCGAGTTGCATGTTATTGAGAAGAGGCGGACTGGAATAGCCGCAATTTTAGTTGGGACAGACGATGGATTTTATTTTTATTGAGGCACTCCGGGTCAAGTCCCGGGTGGGGATTTATCCGCGGGAGCGGGTGACCGAGCAGACGCTGGAGTTGAATCTGACTTTCGGCGTTCCCGATGCGGCAGCAGAGCATGACGATATTGCTGACACGATCGACTACGCCCGGGTGATCCAGCGTATCCGGGAGGAATTGGCCAGCCATCAGTTCAATTTGATTGAAACCCTGGGGGAGTTCATCGTGAAATTGCTTTTTGATGAATTTGATGCACCCTGGGTCAAGCTGGGGATTGCGAAAATTGGCGTGATGAAGGATGTGCGCCGGGTCGGGGTATTCATTCAGCGGGGCAGGGATGGTGTTGCGCCACCAGATCATGCGCCGACAGCCGGCCTGCCCCATTGAAGCAGACTAGCCTTGCCGGGTCCCAGGGCCCGGCAATTCAGGCTCGACCTTGCTGGCGTTGGGCCTCTGGCTGATGTCGGCCGCTGGGCACGCCTGCCCAGTGCCTGACCGGGAGCGTGCGCCGTTGTGCAATCAGATGGAGGTGACTGCCGCCGGAGTTGCATCGGCGCGCAATTCATCGAGCGCCTTGCCCTGGGCCAGCCAGTCGATGACCCATTGGGGCTTGCGGCCGTGGCCCGTCCAGCCTTTGGCCGGGTCTTCCGGGTGGTGGTACTTGATGACCGAGGCGGGTTTGGCCGCCTTCTTGACCGGTTTGGCGGCTTTTTTCGGGACCACTGGGGCGGCCGGCTTGTCGGTGGCCTCCTGGCCCAGCACTTCCGTCAGGCTCAGTCCGTGCTCCGCGGCCAGTTTCTGCATCCGCTTGAGGAGATCCTTTTTGGCGGTGTCCGAGCGACGGCGAATTTCGGTCTCGACTTTGCTTTGCAGACGGCGCAATTCGGTAAGAGAAAGGGAGGAGATATCCATGGTGTTTTCTTCCTGTGAATGACCCGGTGGAGCCAGTCGGTGTTGTCAGGTGTGGAGTCAATCCTTTGACATTGTGCCGGCAATTCCCGGATGCATGCGCATAGGTTTGCAGTCAAGGGAGTTTCTTATTAGCCCCATTCTGCCATCAATGATGGGTGGGGGGAAAGGTGTTTTATTTCTGCCTTCATTCAAGGGCCGCATTCACCGTGGCGGGTTGAAGTATGTGCAGGATATCGTGGGGATGAACGCCGACGAGAAATCCCCTTTTTCCCCCGTTGATATAAACGAGGGGCAGGTCGAGGATGCTTTTTTCCATGAACACGGGCATCTGCTTGCGCGTGCCGAAGGGGGATGTGCCGCCCACCAGATAGCCGGTGTGGCGCTGGGCCACGGCCGGATCGCAAGGGTTAATGTGCTTTCGCCCAGCCTGGCGAGCCAGTTCCTTGGTGGATACCTTGCGATCGCCATGCATCAGCACAATCAATGGATGGCGGTCTTCGTCTTCCATTACCAGTGTTTTGATGACCGCATGCTCAGATACATTGAGTTCCCGGGATGACACCTTGGTGCCGCCACGCTCTTCATAGGTATAAAGGTGAACGGAAAAAGGCATCTTGTGCTGGCGCAGGAAACGGGTGGCGGGAGTTTCCGGTGCGTGCGTGTCGGCGCGTGACATGATCTGCTGGCCTTATTCAAATGAAGTCATTGGCCTGCCCCGGGATGACAGGGGCAGGGAGAATTGGCGGGCTGCGCTGCTTTTCGGGCGGCTGTTCATGGTGTGACGTGGGCGCTTGGGGTGAGGGCACAGGCCGCGCTTATTTCGTGGTGCAATAACCAGCGTTTGGCCTCCATCAGAAAGCCTGAGCTCTCATGAGCAAAACCGCCCGGGCCCCGGGAGGAAATAACCCGGTGACAGGGAATGGCAATGGGGAAGGGGTTGTCGCCGCAGGCTTGTCCCACTGCCCGGGCGCCGGAACCCAGTTGCTGTGCAAGAGCCCCATAGGTGCGGGTCTGTCCCCGTGGAATCGCTGCAATGGCAGCCCATACCCGGCGTCGAAAGGGGGTTCCGGAGGGCTTCAGGGGTAACAGGAAAGGATGGTCCGGATTCCGCCAATAGGATTCAAGCTGAAGGGCCGCCTGGGTTGAAAGCAGGCAGGACGGCGGGTGCAGGGGGTATTCCGGCGGCAGGAAGACAATTTCCTGAATATGTGTTCCTGCAATCAGGATGCCCAGTCTGCCGAATGGCGCAGGGATTACCGCTGAATAGACCGGGCTGCGTCCTGTTGAATGGAGAGAGTGGCTGGAGAGGGGATGCATGGACGGATTCTGCGCCGGCCGTGGCACTGGATCAAGGCCGTGTTGTCTGCCCTGGCCCGGCGGCACTGCGTGCCGCGAATGGTCCTGCTTTTCTGTGCTCTGCCAGCAGAAAACCAGGATTCCGGTGTGTGGCATGCCTGCGAGTTGAATCGGGGGCGCCCGGAGCATTCCTGAGGATGGGCAGGGTCTGCCTGAGGTTGCGGGCGTGGTTTCGCCGTGATTCTTTTTCTCAGGCTTTCGGGAGCCTGCCTGACCGTGTTGCCAGGCCCGGCAGGCTCCCGACGATCAGCTCCGTACGTGCCCTTCGCCGAAGACGATCCATTTCTGGCTGGTCAGCCCCTCCAGGCCCACGGGGCCGCGGGCGTGGATCTTGTCGGTGGAGATGCCGATCTCGGCACCCAGACCGTACTCGAAGCCGTCCGCAAAGCGGGTGGAGGCGTTGATCATTACCGAGGCGGAGTCTACTTCCCGCAGGAAGCGCATGGCGCGGGTGTAGTGTTCGCTGACGATGGATTCGGTGTGCTGGGAAGAGCAGGTGTTGATGTGCTCGATGGCTTCATCCAGGCCTGCCACCACCTTGACGGCGATGATCGGGGCGAGAAATTCCTCGCTCCAGTCGGAGTCTACTGCCGCCTTGAGCTGGGCTTCCGGAATGCCGGCTTCCCGCAGGATCGCCAATGCAGCCGGGCAGGCACGCAACTCAACGCCCTTGCCGGCCAGAAGGGTGCCAATGGCGGGGAGCTGGGTCCTGGCGATGGCCTGGTCCACCAGCAGGGATTCCGTGGTGTTGCAGGTCCCGTAGCGCTGGGTCTTGGCGTTGTCCACGATCGCCAGGGCCTTGGCCGGGTCCGCGTACTCATCCACATACACATGGCAGTTGCCGTCCAGGTGCTTGATGACGGGTACCCGGGCCTCGCGGGAGATGCGCTCGATCAGGCCCTTGCCCCCCCGGGGGACGATCACGTCCACGAACTGGGGCATGGTGATCAGTTCCCCCACGGCGGCCCGGTCGGAGGTCTCGATGACCTGGATGGCGGTTTCCGGCAGGCCGGCGGCGGCAAGGCCGGTACGCACACAGGCGGCGATGGCCTGGTTGGAATGCAGGGCTTCCTTGCCGCCGCGCAGGATGGCGGCATTGCCGGACTTGAGGCAGAGGGCTGCGGCATCGGCGGTGACGTTCGGGCGGGCTTCGTAGATGATGCCGATGACTCCCAGGGGGACCCGCATCTTGCCTACTGAAATCCCGGAGGGGCGACGCTTCATGTCGGTGATTTCGCCGACCGGATCGGGGAGGGCAGCGATCTGTTCCAGGCCGAGGGCCATTGCTTCGATCCCCTTTTCGGACAGGGTCAGGCGATCGATCATCGCCGGTTCGAGTCCGTTGCTGCGGGCCTCCTCAAGGTCGCGCTGGTTGGCTGCAACGAGGGCAGCCTTGTGGGTGCGGATCTCGGCAGCCATGGCCAGCAGGGCGGTGTTTTTGGCGTCGGTGGTGGCTGCAGCCACGGACCGGGAGGCGGCGCGGGCTTCACGGCCAACGCTCTGCATGTAGGTCTTGATGTCCATCTGGTCTTGGTCTCGAATCGGTTGCAGGGCTCAGCGACGGGGCGCGGTGGCGTTCTGTCTGCGGCACAGGCGCAGGCACAGCTGGAGAAACTCGTCCCACACATCGCCGGGCGTCAGGCCCTTGATCATCCGGTCAATCCGTGCCGCATGCAAGACGGCCGTGCGCAAGGCGGCTCCTCCCAGATGCGGCAGCGCGCGCTGGATGGCCTGTTTGCGGCGTTCTTCAAAAACCCGCTGACTCTTCAGGAGGCCCGGGAGGGCCTGGCCCTCGTCCAGTCCCTGGCGCAGGCTGGCCAGACTGCGGATCTCGTTGGACAGGGTCCACAGGACCAGCAGCGGTGCCTCTCCTTCACCTTTCAGGCCCTCGAGGAGGCGCGCGCAGCGTGCCATGTCGCCCTCCAGCATGGCCATCCGCAGCTTGTCCACATCGTAGCGGGCCACGTTGAGAACGGCTTCCCGCACGGCTTGCAGGCTCAGCTCTCCCGGAGGATGGAGCAGCCCCAGTTTCATGATCTCCTGGTGGGCGGCCAGCAGGTTGCCCTCCACATGATCGGCAATGAACGCCAGGGCTTCGGGTGCAGCCTTCTGCTGCTGGGCCGCCAGGCGGCGGGAAATCCACTCGGGCAGGCGGTCCCGCTCGGGGGCGTTGAGTTCGACCATCACGCCAGCCTCCGCCAGCGCGGTGAACCAGCCGGCCTTGCGGACCGTCCAGTCCAGTTCGGGCAGAGTGATCAGGGTGACGACCCCGTCCTCCAGATGGCGGACATGGCGCTGCAGCGCCTCGCCGCCTTCACGCCCCGGCTTGCCATTGGGAATGCGCAGGTCCACCAGCTTGCTGGCGCCGAACAGGGAAAGGTTGCCCGCAGCGGAGCGTAGTTCGACCCATTTGAATCCCTGCCCAGCCACTAGCACCTCCCGCTCCACGTAGCCCTGCTTGCGGGCTGCGGCGCGAATGGCATCGCCTGCCTCCAGGACCAGCAGGGGTTCGTTGCCGTGGAGGGTGTACAAGGGGCCGAGGGGGCGGTCGAGCTGGGCGGCGAGCTGCTCGGGACGGAGGATCACGGTTTGGGCTGGGTCTCGGGCATCTTCGCCGAGGACAGGCGACGGATCAGCTGTTGCACCAGGTCCCCCTGCATGTCCCGGTAGAGCAGGATTTCCTCCTGTTCCTTGGCGAGAATCTGGGAGTCGTCAAAGGCCAGATCGCGACTCAGGAGGATTTCGTTGGCGGGCATGATGACCTGACCCCCCTTGTCTACCAGCCGGAAGGTGAAGCGCTGACGCAGCTGGTATTCCCTGACCCGGCCCTGGGTGTTGAGGGCCAGGATGACCTTTTCCCGGGCGTCCGTCAGGACCTCCAGGCGTACTTCAGCCTCATCCCGGTCGTCCACCACCCGGGTGTCGCCGTTGGCACGGATCTGGCGCCGGATGGCGGCCGCCAGCTCGGAGTATTCATTCATGCCCAGGTGGATTGAGCCGAAGGGCATCGGGCGCGGGCCGCGCAGCTTGAAGCCACAGCCGGCTGCCAGCAGGGGCAGGGTGCCGAGCAAGGCCAGAACCCGGCGGCGGGCGAGGGGAGGGTGGGTTTTCATCGGGCAGTGTCCTTCTGCAGGCGCTCGCGTTCCTTCTCGTAGGCCTCGTGGCGGGGGGGCGGGGGGTCACGCTGAAGGTCGCGCCCGGGTTCATGCTGCCGGCGGACCCCCTCCTGGCGGAGTCCTTCGTACAGGTTGTGTTCCGTCCGGTGGGGGATGCAGCCGCCCAGAACGGCCAGGGCGGACAGGATAAAGAGGCTGCGCATGGAGAGAGCTCCGGATCAGCCCACGATGTTGACCAGCCTGCCCGGGACCACCACCACTTTTTTGGGGGAACGGCCTTCCAGGAATTTGATCGTCGCTTCATGGGCCAGGGCGGCGGCCTCGATGAGGTCCCTGGGGGCATCGGCGGCTACCCGGACGGCACCCCGCAGCTTGCCATTGACCTGCAGCATCAGTTCGACTTCGTCCTGGACCAGCGCAGCGTCGAGGGGCTCGGGCCAGGCGGCCTTGAGGATGTCCTCGCCGTAGCCCAGATCCAGCCACAGGGCGTGGCTGATGTGCGGGGTGAGGGGCGAGAGCACACGCAGCAGGATGCCGAAGCACTCCTCGATGGTCTCGGCCGCCAGGGCGCCCTGGCGCGGTGCCTTCTCGAGGGCGTTGAGCATCTTCATGGTGGCCGAGGCCACGGTGTTGAACTGCTGCTTGCCCAGGTCGTAGTTGGCCTGCTTGAGGAGCAGGTGGATCTCGCGGCGGAAGGCGGCCAGGTCGTCCGGCAGCTTGGCACCGGGGAGCTGGCGCTGGGCGCCGATCTGGCTGCGGATCTCGCTGGCGAACAGATGGCCGAAGCTCCACACCCGGCGCAGGAAGCGATAGGCGCCTTCGACGCCGGCGTCGGACCACTCGAGGGTCTGCTCGGGGGGCGCGGCGAACATCATGAAGAAGCGGGCGGTGTCGGCGCCGTACTGCTCGATGAGTGACTGCGGGTCCACCCCGTTGTTCTTGGACTTGGACATGGTGGTGAGCTCGTGCTCGAGCACCGTGCCGTCCTTCTTGAGGGTGGCGCCGGTGATCTGGCCCTTGGCGTCCTTCTGGACGTCGAGCTCGCTCTCCCAGAAGTAGTTTTTGCCGCCGCCCTCGGGTTTGTGGAAGAAGGCGTTGTTCAGCACCATGCCCTGGGTCAGCAGGTGGGCGAAGGGCTCGCGGTAGGTGACGAGGCCCAGGTCACGCATCACCTTGGTCCAGAAGCGGGAGTACAGCAGGTGCAGGATGGCGTGCTCGATGCCGCCGATGTACTGATCCACGGTCATCCAGTAGTTGGTCTCGTCGTCCACCATCTTGTCGGCGCCGAAGGTGGTGGCGTAGCGGGCGTAGTACCAGGACGAATCCACAAAGGTGTCCATGGTGTCGGTCTCGCGCCGCGCCGGCTTGCCGCAGCACGGGCAGGCCACGTTGAGGAAGTCCTCACGCTTGTGCAGCGGGTTGCCGGAGCCGTCGGGCACGCAGTCTTCGGGCAGCACCACCGGGAGCTGATCGTCGGGCACCGGCACCGAGCCGCAGCTGTCGCAGTGGATGATGGGGATCGGGCAGCCCCAGTAGCGCTGGCGGGAGATGCCCCAGTCGCGCAGGCGCCATTGCACCTTCTTCTCGCCGATGCCCTGGGCGGCCAGATCGGCGGCGATGGCGTCCACAGCGGCGTCATAGCCGAGCCCGTCGTATTTGCCGGAATTGACGCAGACGCCGTCCTTGCTGCCGTACCACTCCTGCCAGGCGTCCAGGCTGTAGGGCTTGTCGCCCAGGGCAATGACCTGCTCGATCGGCAGCGCGTATTTCTTGGCAAACGCGAAGTCACGTTCGTCGTGGGCCGGGACGCCCATCACGGCGCCGTCGCCGTAGTTCATCAGCACGTAGTTGCCGACCCACACCTCGACCTGCTTGCCGGTGAGGGGGTGGGTGACGAACAGGCCGGTGGGCAGGCCTTCCTTTTCCATGGTCGCCATGTCGGCTTCCATCACCGAGCCATGCTTGCACTTCTCGATGAAGGCGGCGAGTTCGGGGTTGGAGCGGGCGGCGTGGAGGGCCAGCGGGTGTTCGGCGGCCACGGCGCAGAAGGTGACGCCCATGATGGTGTCGGCGCGGGTGGTGAACACCCACAGCTTGCCGTCGTTGATCAGGCTGCCGCCGTTATCGGGATCGGCGATGTCGTGCTTGAAGGCGAAGCGCACGCCGGTGCTCTTGCCGATCCAGTTGGCCTGCATCAGCTTGACCCGCTCGGGCCAGCCGGTGAGTTCATCCAGGTCGCCCAGCAGCTCGTCGGCGTAATCGGTGATCTTGAGGTAGTAGCCGGGGATCTCGCGCTTCTCGACCACCGCGCCGGTGCGCCAGCCGCGGCCGTCGATGACCTGCTCGTTGGCCAGCACGGTCTGGTCCACCGGGTCCCAGTTCACCACCTGGGTCTTGCGCTCGGCGATGCCTTTTTCGAGCATGCGCAGGAAGATCCACTGGTTCCACTTGTAGTACTCGGGGGTGCAGGTGGCCAGCTCGCGGCTCCAGTCGATGGCAAAGCCCAGCGACTTGAGCTGCTGCTTCATGTAGGCGATGTTGTCGTAGGTCCACTTGGCCGGCGGCACCTGGTTCTTGATCGCGGCGTTTTCGGCGGGCAGGCCGAAGGCGTCCCAGCCCATGGGCTGCAGGACGTTGAAACCCTTCATCTTGTGGAAGCGGGACAGCACGTCGCCGATGGTGTAGTTGCGCACGTGCCCCATGTGCAGCTTGCCCGAGGGGTAGGGGAACATGGACAGGCAGTAGTACTTGGGCCTGGACGCGTCGGCGGTGACGCGGAAGGCGTGGGTAGCGTCCCAGTGCTGCTGGGCGGCGCGCTCAATGTCGGCGGGTTTGTACTGTTGTTTGTCCTGCATGGCCGTGGCGGGTGCGATTGGAACGAAACCGCGCATTATAAACGCCCGGCGCGAAGCCTGCTTGGGCCTCCTCAAGACATTGATGTGACGGAAGATTTCGGTCTGCGCACGGATCTGGTGCGATGTCAGGTCATAAACCCTCTGCTACAATCGGGCCCCGCAATGCACCATTTCCCCATGTCCGAACCCCTTGTTCGTCTCGAGAACGTGCGTTTTGCCTATGGGGAGCGGACGATTCTGCGGGATATTTCCCTGTCGATCCCAGATCGGAAGAG
>NZ_JAQUVG010000084.1 GCF_028693495.1 Zoogloea sp.
GCGTAGGGCGCGCAGCGGATGTCGTGGCCGCCGAAGCGGGCGATCATGTAATCGAACGCCGGGATCGGGCGCCTCAGGCAGGCCAGGGCGGTGGCATACGGGGAATGGGCGTGGAGCACCGCCCCGGCCTCCGGGTGGGCTGCCAGGATGTCCCGGTGGATACGCCATTCGCTGGATGGGGCAAAGGGTCCCTGCCAGCTGCCGCTCATGGTCATCAGGGCCATGGACGCCTCGTCGCAGTCATCGTAGGGGATGCCGGAGGGGGTGATCAGAAAGCCCTGGTTGCAGCGCACCGAGGCGTTGCCGGCGGTGCCGGCGTTCAGTCCGCTGGTGCCCATGGAGCGGGCAGTGGACAGGAGCCCGGCACGCAACACGTTTTCATTCATCGGAACCTCCCGGGTCAGCCAAGGGCGTTGGCAGGGTGCACGCCATGCTCGGTGATTATGCCCGTGATCAGGCCGGCGGGGGTCACGTCGAAGGCCGGATTGCAGGTGGACGTCGTGGCATCCACGATACGGAGCCGGCCCATTTCCCCGTCCGGCAGCACGCCGTTCAGGAGCCTCAGTTCATCCCCGTCCCGTTCCTCGATGGGGATCCCTGTGCCATCGGGGCAGGCCATATCGATCGTCGAGCGGGGTGCTGCCACATAGAACGGGATGCCGTGGGCCCGGGCGCACAGGGCCTTGAGGTAGGTACCCACCTTGTTGGCGGTGTCCCCGTTGGCGGCGATGCGATCGGCCCCCACGATCACTGCGTCCACCTGGCCGCTGGCCATCAACCAGCCGGCGGTGTTGTCGGCGATCAGGGTGTGGGGAACCCCGCTCCGGGCCAGTTCCCAGGCGGTCAGGAGCCCCTGGTTGCGTGGCCGCGTCTCGCTGACCCAGACCTGGATGTCCCGTCCGGCGGCCTGGGCGGCATAGATGGGGGCCAGTGCGGTCCCATGGCCGCAGGTGGCCAGCCAGCCGGCGTTGCAGTGGGTCATGACCCGGAGGGGGCGGTTCCCGGCCAGGGTTTCCAGCACGCCCAGCCCATGCTGGCCGATCGCACCATTGGCGGCCGCATCCTCCGCACGGATGGCTTCTGCCTCATGCCAGGCGGCCGCGCTGCGCTGCTGCGGAGGGGTGGACTGCAGCGCGGCGTGCATGCGGTCGAGGGCCCAGTGCAGGTTGACAGCCGTGGGGCGGGTCTGGCGCAGCAGGGCGTCGGCTTCGTGGAGACGCGTGGCGGAGGCATCCTGCCGCAGGGCCACGGCGATGCCGAAGGCGGCGGTGGCGCCGATCAGCGGGGCGCCACGGACCTGCATGTCGCGGATGGCCGTGGCCACGGCTTCCAGGCTGTCGAGCCGGCGGTAGTGCTCCCGGTAGGGAAGATGGGTCTGATCGAGGATGACGACGTGGTCGCCGTCCCGGCGCAGGGTCGGGCAGGAGTCGGACACGGGCTTTCCCTTCGTGAATGAGGCGGGGATTGTATCGGTTGGCGGGGCCGGGCGGCGGGCTGGCCGGAACGCACGGCCTCTGCCAGAATCCGGTGGCCTTCAACGGAGTCCGCAATGCCCCATTTTCCTGCCCCTGTCGTCTCCCGCCTGCCTGCCGTGGGTACCACCATCTTCACCGTCATGTCCCGTCTGGCCCAGGAGTGTGGGGCGATCAACCTGTCCCAGGGCTTTCCTGATTTCAATGCGGAAGGGTATCTGTTCGACCGGGTTTCCCACTGGATGCATGCCGGGCACAACCAGTACGCGCCGATGGCGGGGGTGCCGTCCCTCCGGGTGGCGATTGCTGCCAAGGTCTGGGAGCTGTACGGCGCCGACTACGACCCCGAGCATGAGATCACGGTGACCGCCGGGGCGACCCAGGCCCTGTTCACGGCCATCGCGGCGCTGGTGCCCCCGGGAGACGAGGTGATCGTCTTCGAGCCGGTGTACGACGCTTATGTGCCAGCCATCGAATTGCAGGGGGGGATCGTCCGGAGGGCCCGCCTCAGTGCGCCGGATTACCGGCCTGACTGGGCTGCGGTTCGTCAGCTGGTGTCTCCGCGGACCCGCATGATCATCATCAACACGCCCCATAACCCCACCGGTACGGTGTGGACCTCGGGCGACATGCTTGAACTGGCGGCGATCACCCGGGACACGGGCATCGTGGTAGTGGCTGACGAGGTGTATGAGCACATCGTCTTTGACGGGGTCCGCCACGAGAGTGCGGCCCGTCATCCGGAGCTGGCTGTCCGCAGTTTGATTGTTTCCAGCTTTGGCAAGACCTACCATGTCACGGGCTGGAAAGTGGGCTACGTGCTGGCACCCCGGGAACTCATGGCCGAGTTCCGGAAGGTGCATCAGTTCAATGTGTTCACGGTCAACACGCCGGTCCAGCTGGCTCTGGCCGACTACATGCAGGAGCCATCCCGTTACCGGGAACTGGCTGCCTTCTACCAGGCAAAGCGGGATTTTTTCCGGGCTGGGCTGAGAGCGACCCGTCTGGAGCTGCTGCCCTGTGCCGGCACCTATTTTCAGACGGTCCGTTACGGGGCCATTGCCGATGCGTCCGATACCGATTTTGTGGACTGGCTGACCCGCGAGGTGGGGGTGGCGGCGATTCCTCTTTCGGCGTTTTTCGGGGATGGACGGGATGAAGGGGTGATCCGTTTCTGCTTTGCCAAGCGCGATGAGACCCTGGAGGCGGCTTTCGAGCGTCTCGAACGCTTCTGCTAAACTCGGTCAGACTTTTCCGGAGCCTGTTTCGTGCGCAATATCCTGCTTTTCATCCTGTTTCTGGTCGGTCTGTTCTATGTCCGGCGTTTCCTGCGCAGCAAGTCAAAGCCCGGGGGCTCACCGGCCGGAGGCTCGCCGGAGGGTTTTTCTGCTCAGCGTGAGCCGCAGCCCCGCCGTATCGAGGCGGAACCGATGGTGGCCTGCGCCCACTGTGGCGTGCATGTCCCGGAGAGCGAAGGGGTGACCGCCGGAGGGTATTTCTACTGTTCCCAGGAGCACCGGCGTCTGGGGCCGGCCGGGTGAGGTCGTCGATGGCCACCAGCCTGGATGCTCTGGTGGAGGATGAAGCCAGCCGTTCCGGGCCCTTGCGTTACCTCAACCTTTACCGGCTCGTACTGGCTGGTTTCTTTGTCGTTGCCGGCCGTCACCTCAACCTGGGAGGTGACTCCCCCGTGCTGTTCTTTGCGGCCTCCTTCTCATACATGGCGGGGGTCTTGATCCTGGGCTTCCCGGACGCGGCACGGCTGCTCGGATCCCGGCGCCTGCTGACCCTGCAGGTGCTGGTGGATATCACCCTGCTGACCGTGATCATGTGGGCCAGTGGCGGATACCGCAGCGGCATTCCAATCCTGATCATGGTGGTGCTGGCCGGCGCAGGGCTGCTCGGCAGGGGGCGGATGGTGCTCTTCTATGCAGCCTACGCCACCCTGGCGGTGCTCCTCGAGAACGTCTTCCGGACTCTGGCGGATCGGGAAAGTGCGGATTTCTTTGCCGTGGGGGTGACCTGCATCGGTTTTTTTGCGATTGCCCAGGTGGCCCGCCTGCTGGCCCTTCGGGCCATCGCCAACGAAAATCTGGCCCGCCAGCGGGGGGAGGATCTGGCCAGGCAGCTGCGCCTGAACCGGCAGATCATCCAGGACATGCAGGACGGTGTGCTGGTGGTGGGAGAGGGGGGCATCGTACGGCAGTTCAATCCCCAGGCCGCCTGGATGCTGGGGAGCGGCTTGCGGGAGGGGAGCACTCTGGCCGAGTGTGCCCCGGCCCTGGGTGCCTGCCTGTCAGGCCAGGAGGACCCGGCCGAGGCGACCTGGAACCTGCGCCTAGGTTCCGGAGGGCGCATGCTGCGGGCACGCCTTTTACCGACAGGACAGGCCAATGACCAACTGATTTACCTAGAGGACCTGGACCGGATTCACCGCCAGATCCAGCAGGTCAAGCTGGCGGCTCTGGGGCGCTTGACTGCCAGCATTGCCCATGAAATCCGGAATCCCCTGGCGTCGGTCTATCAGGCGGCGGAGCTGCTGCGGGATGAGAAGCGCAGTGACATGCAGGCCCGGCTGATCCGCATCATCGGGAACAACGCCCAGCGCATCGATCGTCTGGTGGGCGACGTGCTGGCCCTGGGGCGGCGGGATCAGGCCCTGCCGGAGAGTCTCGCCCTGGACAGCTTTGTCGAAGAGTTCCTGGAGGAATTCCTGGTGGCCGAGGGAGCCGCTGCCGTCGGGGTGGTGGTCAACCGGATCAAGCCTGGGCAGCAGATGGTGATGGACCGGGCGCATCTCCGCCAGATCCTGTGGAACCTGGTCGGCAACGCCCGCCGGCATTGCAGTGGCGCGCCCGGGGCAGTAGAAATCAGCACTGAACTCCAGGCGGATGGCCGGATCGCCCTGGCAGTGCAGGATGACGGCCCGGGGATTCCCGAGCACTTGAGGAGCCAGGTTTTCGAACCCTTTTTCACCACCCACTCCAGGGGAACCGGCCTGGGGCTGTACATTGCCCGGGAACTCGCCGATGCCAACGGCGCGGTCCTCGAGCTCATCCCCGCGGTTGAGGGCCAAGGGGCCCACTTCCGGTTGATCGGACGCATCAAATCATGATCCAGCACGAAAGACGCAACCGCACGGGTGGTCCCGATGTCCTCATCGTCGATGATGAGGAAGACATCCGTGAGCTGCTTGAGTTGTCCCTGCTCCGCCTCGGTCTTGCCAGTGACGGGGCTGCAAGCCTGGCCGAGGCGCGAGCCCTGCTGGCTGAAAAGCGCTACCGCCTGTGCCTGACCGACATGCGTCTGCCCGACGGGGAAGGCCTGGAACTGGTCCGTTATATCTCCGAGCATGTCCGCGACCTGCCCGTGGCGGTGATCACGGCCTTTGGCAGCATGGACAACGCGGTGACGGCCCTGAAGGCTGGCGCCTTCGATTACCTGGCCAAGCCGGTGTCCATCGATCAGCTCAAGGCGCTTGTCAAATCGGTGTTTGCGGTGCGCGGAGAAGGGTGCGATGGGCAGCCCAGGGACAGCTCCAGTCTGGTCGGACATTCGCCGGCCATGGTGCAGGCAAGATCCCTGATCGAGAAGCTGGCCCGCAGCCAGGCGCCGGTCTTCATTTCCGGTGAGTCCGGCACCGGCAAGGAGCGGGCTGCCCGGATGATCCATGACCTGGGGCCGCGCTCAGCAGCGCCTTTTGTGGCGGTCAACTGCGGGGCCATTCCCGAGAATTTGATGGAAAGCGAGTTCTTCGGGGCGCGCAAGGGGGCGTTTACGGGGGCCGATGCGGATCGGGAAGGTTTCTTTCAGGCCGCCGATGGCGGCACCCTGTTTCTGGACGAGGTGGGGGATCTGCCTCTTCCTATGCAGGTCAAGCTGCTCCGGGCAATCCAGGAGAAGAGATTCCGCCGTCTGGGCGATACCACCGAGACTGCAGTGGATGTGCGCATCCTGAGTGCGACTCACCAGAACCTGAAGGTCATGGTGGACGAGGCTCGCTTCCGGCAGGATCTCTTTTACCGCCTCAACGTGATCGAACTGCGCATGCCGGCACTGCGGGAGCGCAGCGAGGACATCCCGCTCCTGGCCGGGATCCTGCTGGAGCGGCTTGCCATGGCTTCCGGGGGGCCGGTACCCCGGCTGGGGGACGGCGCGCTGGCGGCGCTGGCGACCTATTCCTTTCCGGGAAATGTGCGGGAGCTGGAGAACATTCTCGAACGGGCCCTGGCCCTTGCCAGCGCTGACACCATCGAGGCCGAGGACCTGCTCCTGGCGCCTGCCGGAACCGGAGAGGGTGTCCACGGCCCTGCGGTGAGCGGACCGGGAGATCTGCAGGACTACCTGGATCAGGTGGAGCGTCAGGTCATCGAGGAAGCACTCGAGAAGTCCGGTGGCAATCGAACTGCTGCAGCCCGGGCGCTCGGGGTGACCTTTCGCTCCCTGCGCTATCGGCTTGAACGTCTGGGCATGAAGGAGTGATGACGGGTGAGCTTGAGCCCCGGAGGCGCCCCTGACTGACCGGACTGCAGGAGGGTGCTCCTTGTAATGCTGGGGCTGTGGGCGGGCACACGCGACAAAAGCTCCGGCCCACTGTCTGGCCGGTCAGGAGAAGATCTGCCCTGCCGGTGTGCTCCGGACACGGAGCAGAGCGGTGATCTCTGCTGCCGACTGGGGACGGCCGAGCAGATAGCCCTGCATCATCGGGCACTGGCGTGCCAGCAGAAAATCCCGCTGGGCTTCGGTTTCCACCCCTTCTGCGACCACTTCCAGCCCCAGATCCCGGGCCATGGACAAGGTGGCTGCGGCGATGGCGGCGTCTTCAATGTCCCCAGGCAGATCCTCAACAAAGGAGCGGTCGATCTTCAGGCGGGTGATCGGCAGCCTCTTGAGATGGGACAGGCTGGAGTAGCCGGTGCCGAAATCATCCAGGGAAAGTCCCAGCCCCATGGCCCGCAGGGTTGCGAAGGTGTCTTCCATTTCGGGGCCGGGCTGCATCAGTGCACTTTCGGTCAGTTCGAGCTCGAAGCTGGTGGGGGTGACGCCTTGTCGCTCGAACGCCTGGCGGACCCTCGCCACAAAATCCGCACGACGAAGCTGCAGCGCAGAGACATTCACCGCGATGGTGAGGGGAGGCAGTCCTGCCGCCTGCCAGAGGGCCTGCTGACGGCATGCTTCTTCAAGGACCCAGTCACCGATGGCGTGGATCAAGCCACTTTCTTCGGCAATCGGGATGAATTCGTTGGGGGCAATCCGGCCCCGTTCGGGATGTCGCCAGCGTACCAGGGCCTCGACCCCCACCAGGCGTTGCATCGGCATGGCCCACTGGGGCTGGTAGTCGAGTTCCAGTTCCTGCCGCTCAAGGGCGCGGCGCAGGGCGTTCTCCAGCATCAGGCGGGAATAGGCCCGGCTGTTCATGGCCTGGGTGAAGAAGCGGAAATCGTTGCGGCCGCCGTTCTTGGCGTCGTACATGGCTGTATCAGCATGCTTGAGCAGCATGTCCACATCGGTGCCGTTGCTGGGATAGAGGGCAATTCCGATGCTGGTGGAGACCGTGAGCTCCTGTCCGTCGATCTCGAAGGGGCGGGTGAGGCTGGCAATCAGCTTGCGCGCGACAACGGCTGCATCCTCGTCCCGCTGGAGTTGGGGCAGGAGCACCACGAACTCGTCCCCGCCGATCCGGGCGAGGACATCTTCGTTGCGCAGGCACTGGGTGAGCCTGTGGGCCGCCGCCGAGAGCAGGCGGTCGCCCGTAGGATGGCCCAGGGTGTCGTTGATTTTCTTGAAGTTGTCCAGATCCAGGAACAGAACGCCCAGTCCGCTCTGGTGGCGGTGGGCGATGGCCAGGGATTGTTCTGCCCGGTTCACCCAGAGGGTTCGGTTGGGCAGGCCAGTCAGTACGTCATAATGAGCCAGATAGTGGATGTGGGCTTCCGTAGCCCGACTGGCCGTGACGTCCTGCGCCGTGCCCCGAAGGGTGCCTGCGTCATCATGGCTGGCCTCCAGGGTGAAGTGGACGGTGCGCTGGGGCAGGCCCTCCTCGGTGCCCGGCAGATGCAGGTCCAGACTGGTGCTCGACAATCCTCCCCGGATTTCCCTCAGGGCATTCTCAAGTCGGGGTCTGTCCTCGGGAGTGATGGCCTGGATCAGGTCCTCCAGCTTGCCGTCCGGACCGGGAGGGATGCCCAGGATGTGGTGCAGTTCCACTGACCAGTGGGCTCTGCCCGTCTCTGGATGAGCTTCCCAGCTGCCTAGCCGGGCAATCCGTTCGGCATGCGTCAGCATGGCTTGCTGGGCACCCAGGCGGCGGTTGGCATCCGCCAGTTCGAGCGTTCGCTGGCGAACGACGGCTTCGGTTCGTTGCGCATGGCCTGTGGTGATCAGCAGGAATGCGCCGAGCAGTCCTGTCCCCATGAGGCCGGTCACCATCAGGGTCCATGAGGCCCACCCCCGGTGTTGATTGATGTAGGTCGGTGTCGCCACGAAACTGAGGGTCCAGGTTCTGCCGGCAAAATCGAAGGTTTCCACCAGGGGCTTTACCCCCCAGGCGCCGCCGAGATCCTGGTTGTCGGGGCAGTGGGGGTGCCCGGACAGGCGGCGGCCCCGGAGGTTTTCCGGCGTGATTTCCGTGATGCAGTGGGCAATCCCCATTTCCCCGTGATGCTTGAGGATGCTGCTGATGGCGTCTTCAATGCGCAGGGCAACGAAGACCAGGCCGTCAGGCTTGTTGTGGCCAGGGGGGGGCGTTGTCCGTTGATAAACGACGATCCCCAGCTTGCGCTGGGTTTCCTGGGTCAGTTCGAAGGCCTGGGTTGCGGCAGCCTGTCTGCTGGCCCAGGTGCGCCGAACGGCTTCAGCCGAGTTGGGAATCGACAGGGTATTGATGCCCAGAGCCCGGGTATTGCCTGCTTTTGGTGCGATGTAGAGGATCGGAAAATACTCACCCTGGGAGCGCACGGGAATGAGCTGGTTGTCCGGGCTGCGATCGCGCACCTGGTACGTTTCCCAGCCTTCGCCCGTGCGGACGCTGTGTTCGAATTTTTCCAGATCGTTAGCGCCCACCCGGGGAATCCAGCCAATGGCCTGCAGACCGGCCGAACGTCCTAGCCAGGTCTGGGCAAAGTGTTCGAAGCCCTGGCCGTTCAGCTCCGGCGCAGCCACCATGATCCGCTCCGTCGACTGGAGGATGTCCAGATAGTCCGAGAAGCGGGTGGTCATCAGTGATGAGAGGTTGCGGGCATCCTTCTCGAAGCGTGATTGCAGGCGCTGGTTGTCCCAGCGGGAGACCTGCAGTTCAAAGAGGGCCAGGAGGCCGAGGGCCACGACCAGGGGAATCGTCAGGCTGAGTCGTCGGGATCGCCAGTCGTCCCTGGGGTGGGCAAAGAAGGCAAAGGTCAGGGGGGCGGCCAGCAGGACGCCAACGGCATCCCCCGCCCACCAGCTCCACCAGCTGAAGGCAGCCTCTTCCAGAGGAAGCGCACCCGTCAGGACGAGGCTGCCCACGCTGAAGCTGGCTCCGATCGTACAGCTCAGGGGGCCCGCTATGAACAGGAAACGGAATACGCTGGAGATTGAGTCCAGCGGATTGGGGAAACGCACCCACCGGCGGGCCAGCCGCGCCCCGAGCAGGGCCTGAAGGGTGGCGCTGATGCTGACGGCCAGGGGCATGACCCAGGCCCAGCCATCGAAACCCGTGCGCAGCACGGCCTCGATGTTGATCGTGAACGCACCCAGGAGAATGGCCGGCCAGACGCCACCCCCGTAGATCAGGACACACGCCAGGGCGATGCCTGCCGGTGGGTAGAGTGGGGCAATGTAGCCGGGTGGAATGGCCAGGTGAAGCGCCAGCAGGCCACTCAGGGTGTAGGCAGCGAGGATTCCAGTGAGAATCCGGGCACGTTCGGAGAAAGGCATCGGCAGGTGTTCGGTTTGGCGAGCCGGCTGAGAGCCCGTGCTTGCGTGATTCTCGCGTTCTGGGCCTTGCCCGGCGTGGGCAGGCGGCCGGATTGTAGCCCGTTATGGGCTGCGGGTGCCCGTCTGCATACGGCCTGAACATGTGCTTGCGTGATTGTATTCACAGGCGAAATCTTGCCAGGGGGATATCTTTGCCTCCAGTAGGTTTTAACGTGAATGGCAAGTTTGCGCTGCACAATAGGCGTCCGTCTTCGTAGATAATGGATGGCCGTCCCCGTGGGCTGACATCAGAAGCCCGGAATTCAGGTTAATTTGCATGGACGGTAGCGCCGAAAGGCGTGCCGAACCCGGAATGCTGAAATTATTCAATCACTACGTTCCGTCCAGCACGGTGGTGCAACTGCTGCTTGATGCATCGTTGCTGTTCATCGCCCTGGTGCTTGTCTTTGGATTCCAGAGCCAGGTGACTTCTTCGGAACTGGTGGCAGTGGTGCCCTCTGCCCTGACCTTTGCGGTGACCATGATGGTCCTGAATGGTGCGTTGGGTTTGTATCGGGTGGGTTTCTCGGGGAGTCTGCGTGACTCCCTGATCCGTGTGCTGATGGCAATCACCCTGAGTGTGCCTGTCGCCTACGGAATCTTCTGGGTGCTTCCCTGGGGGGAGTTTGCCCATGAGGCTGTTGAGCTCAGTGTGCTCGGTCTGATGGGGCTGGTGGTGGCGATTCGTGGTCTTGCAGTGCGTCGAGTGGGAGCTGGGGTGTTGGTCAAGCGAGTGATGGTGATTGGGACGGGTGCAGATGCTGTTGCCGTGGAGCATGCGTTGACCCAGCCGGCCAGCAGCAGCCTGCAGGTCGTGGGGTTCTATCCTGCCGGCAGCGGCGACGATGTCCGGGTGGATCCGAAACGGGTCATCCATTTTGACGGGAGCCTGCTGGCGGCAGCCAACCATCTCCGTGTGAACGAAATCATCGTTGCGGTCAAGGAGCGCCGGGGGGGCGTGATTCCCCTGCGGGACCTGCTCGACTGCAAGATGGCCGGCATCAAGGTGCTGGATCTGTCGAGCTTTTTCGAGCGCGTTCGCGGACAGGTCCGTATTGATTCGCTACGGGCCAGCTGGCTGATTTACGGAGAGGGTTTCCGTCAGGGCTGGGGAAGGACGCTGGTCAAGCGGATTTTTGATGTAGTGGCTTCCCTGGTGCTGTTGATCCTGGCGGCTCCGGTAATGGTGATTGCAGCGCTGGCGATCCTGATCGAGGATGGGGCGCCGGTGTTTTACCGCCAGGAGCGGGTGGGCCTCGGTGGGCGGCTCTTCAAGGTCATCAAGTTCCGCAGCATGCGCCGGGATGCCGAGCGCGATGGCAAGCCCCGGTGGGCTGCTGCGAATGACGACCGGGTGACCCGGACCGGCCGTTTCATCCGCAAGGTCCGGATCGACGAGCTGCCGCAGCTGTTCAACGTGCTGAAGGGCGAGATGAGTCTCGTTGGTCCCCGCCCGGAACGGCCCTACTTCGTGGATCAGCTGACCCGGGACATTCCCTTTTATGCGGTCCGTCACTGTGTCAAGCCAGGGGTTACCGGCTGGGCCCAGGTCCGCTATCAGTACGGTTCGTCGGTTGATGATGCGGTAAACAAGCTGCAGTACGATCTCTACTATGTGAAGAACCACACCTTGTTTCTCGATACGGTTGTCCTTTTCGAGACGGTACGGGTGGTCCTTACGGGTGACGGTGCCCACTGAACCCTGCAGTCCCGGTCCCCACGCTTCTGCCCGCAGGCAGAAGCGCTTTACGGTACGCCCGGCATGGGCGCACTCCTGAGCCTGCAACTCCGTTTGCGTTAGCCATCGCTCCGAGCTCAGCCGCTCGAACCGCCCGCTGCAGTGCCGCACTCCAGGTGGTGCGGGAAGGGAGCGGTCAGGTATGCTGATTGCCCTTATCCCGATTTTCAAGGGTTGATCACATTCATGCATCCCCAAGTTTCGACATGGAGCTACGCGTTTGCATCCGTGCTTCATGTGCTGTTTGCCGTCTATCTGGCGTTTGCCTGGCAAAGGGGGGGGAGGGCAACATTCCTGATCGTTGCCGTCGTGGTAAGCGCCGCATGGGCGGCGACCACGTGGATCTATCTTCTGACCGGCTGGGCCTGGCTTTTCAACCTCGGCAACCTTCTGGATGTGCTGCGTTTCGGTGCCTGGTTCAGCTTTCTGCTGGTGATGCTCTCCCAGTCCGGGCCGGAGCAGGAGGCCTCGTCCAGGTGGCCACGGCCGATGTCCTACGCGATTGTTTCCCTGGGGGCGATCGGTGTCCTGCTGTTCACGCTGGATGTTCCGCTGTACGGTACTCCGGTAAAGATCTGGTCAGCCACTTCGCTGGCGGTGGCGGTGTTTGGCCTCGTCTTGCTGGAGCTGTTTTATCGCTCCGTCTCGGAGCGGTCGCGCTGGGGCATCAAGCCCCTCAGTCTGGGCCTGGCTGCATTGCTGGCCTTTGATGTGTATTTTTTTTCTGATGCCCTGCTATTCGGCCGGGTGGATCCCGTCATCTGGAGTGTCCGGGGATTTGCTCACACGCTGATCCTTCCCTTGCTGGCAATCTCGGCCAGCAGAAATCCCGAATGGACCTTCCGGGTCTCCTTGTCCAGGGATGTGGTATTTCACTCCACTGCGCTTGCCTTTGCCGGTCTGTATCTGTTGACCGTGGCCGGGGCAGGCTACTACATGCGCTACTTCGGGGGCGAGTGGGGGCAGGCGCTGCAACTGGCGCTGCTGTTCGGCGGCTGTCTGTTCCTCTGCGGGGTCGCCGTTTCCGGGGCCTTCCGTGCCCGTCTGCGGGTGATGCTGGCCAAGCATCTGTTTGCCTATCGGTATGACTACCGGAACGAGTGGCAGGAAGTGACTCAGGCGCTGTCCCTGGCGGGAGATGGTCTGGGTCTGGGGGAGTCGGTGGTGAAGGCCCTGGCTTCGCTGGTGGAAAGCCCTGGTGGAGGCGTCTGGCTGAAAGACAACGATGGCCTCTACAGTCAGCAGGCCCGACTCAACATGCCCGATAGCGGGGTGCAGGAACGGGAGGATTCTCCGTTTGCCCGCTTTCTGCTGGAGCGGGAATGGGTATTGAACCTGGAGGACCAGCGCAGTGGTCGGCGGCGTTCCGACGAGATGCCCCGGCCGGATTGGGTGGATGAGATCGACGATCTCTGGCTGATCGTGCCCCTGATTTCCTCAGGCTCTCTGGTGGGGTTCGTGATGCTCCTGACCCCGCGCACGCCGATCGATGTGAACTGGGAGGTTCTTGATCTGCTCAAGATGGCCGCCCGTCAGTCGGCTGGCTACTTTGCCCGCATGCAGGCGGCGGAGGCGCTCATTGAGGCACGCAAGTTCGATGCCTTCAACCGGATGTCGGCGTTCGTGGTCCATGATCTCAAGAACCTTGTCGCCCAGCTTTCGCTGATGTTGCGCAATGCGGAACGTCACAAGGACAATCCGGAGTTCCAGGCGGACATGCTCGAAACGGTGCGCCATGTGGAGTCCCGCATGAGAGGATTGATGACCCAGTTGATGGAGAAAACGCCCATCAATCAGCGCAAGCCGGTGAATATGAGAGCCGTGCTTGAGCATGTGGTCCATTCCCGACGCATGTGCATGCCGCGACCCGCCTTGTCGGGCGATGTTCCCGACCTGTTCGTTATGGCCCATGCCGAAAGACTGGAACGTGTACTCGGGCACATTGTGCAAAATGCCCTCGACGCAACCCCCGAGCATGGTAGTGTGTCAGTCGATCTATCCCGAGAGGGTAGGCATGCCTGTGTGACGGTCCGGGACACGGGTTCGGGCATGTCGGCTGTATTCGTCCGGGATCAGTTGTTCAAGCCTTTTCAGACAACCAAGGCAAGTGGCATGGGTATAGGTGCCTACGAGGCGCAGCAGTACGTGCAGGAAATAGGTGGGGTGCTTGCCGTTCACAGTGAAGTGGGGGAGGGCTCCCGCTTTGACATACGCTTGCCCCTGGCCATGTCTGTCGTCAATGACAGTAATGAAGCCGTGGCAAACTAGTCGATATGAGTGATAAACGCAGGACCTTGTTGATCGTCGAGGATGACCCCGCGCTGCAGAAGCAGATGCGCTGGGCCTTCGATCAGTTTGAGACCGTCGTGGCCAGCGATCGCGAAGAGGCCATCGCCCAGCTGCGCCGTCATGAGCCGGCTGTGGTGACCATGGATCTGGGCCTTCCTCCGGCGCCGGACGATGTGACCGAGGGATTCCGGCTTCTTGGTGAGATCCTCGCTCTGGCGCCCGATACCAAGGTGATCGTGCTGACTGGTCAGCACGATCGGGAAAATGCGGTTCGTGCCGTCGGCATGGGTGCTTATGACTTTTTTGCCAAGCCTTTCGAGCCCGATTTGCTTGTCCTGACCCTGGAGCGGGCACTTCGTCTTCATGACCTGCAGCAGGAGAACCGACGGCTGGCGATCCAGCAGGGCAGTGCCCTCGCTGGCGTGATCACCCGTGATCCCGGAATGCTCCGGATAGCCAGGCTGATCGAGAAGGTGGCTTCCGCCAATGTGACGGTGATGCTGCTGGGTGAGAGTGGCACCGGCAAGGAAGTCCTGGCCCGTGGCCTGCATGAGCTGTCCCCCCGGCGTAACGGCCGTTTTGTGGCGATCAACTGCGCTGCCATCCCGGACAACCTTCTCGAGAGCGAGCTGTTCGGCTACGAGAAAGGTGCGTTCACCGGCGCCGTCAAGCAGACCCTGGGAAAGATCGAGGTCGCCCACAAGGGCACCCTGTTCCTCGATGAAATCGGCGATCTTCCCATGTCTCTCCAGGCCAAACTGCTGCGCTTCCTGCAGGAGCGGGTGATCGAACGGATTGGTGGTCGCGAGGAGATCCCTGTGGATGTGCGCATCGTCTGCGCCACTCATCAGGATGTGAAGGGACTGATTCAGGCCGGTCGTTTCCGCGAGGATCTCTACTACCGGCTGGCGGAGATCGTTGTGGAGATTCCTCCACTCAGGGATCGGGATGGGGACTCGGTCCTGCTGGCCCATGCCTTCGTTCAGCGCATTGCGGCTCAGAACGGCCGGGGCGTCATGTCCCTGACGGACGAAGCGGTGCAGAGCATCGAAGCTCATCGCTGGCCCGGCAATATCCGGGAGCTGGAAAACGCGATCAAGCGGGCCGTGATCATGGCAGAGGGCAACTGCATTACTGCGGAAGACATTGGCCTCGACATGGAGCCTGCCGAGGGTGGTTTCGAGGCTCTCAACCTGCGTGTCGTACGAGAAGAGGCGGAGCGCCGTGCCGTGGTCAGGGTCATGGCCCGGGTCAATGGCAATGTGGCGCGGGCCGCCGAGATTCTGGGGATCAGCCGTCCGACCCTCTATGATCTGATGAACCGCTTCGGCTTGAAGAAAGAAACCCAACAGTGACTCAAGGATCCTGTGAGATGCGTTTGAAATCCGTGAAGGGGCCGGTGCGCAGCATTGCCGTCAGCGCCCTGTGTGCCCTGCTGCTGGTGGCTTGTGGCGCAAGCCCCGAATCGATGATCCAGTCCGCCAAGGATTACATTGCCAAGAACGATCGTGGCGCCGCGATGATCCAGCTCAAGAACGCGCTCCAGAAGGAGCCCAATCAGGTTGAGGCCCGTTTTTTGCTGGGCAAGCTGAGCCTTGAGCAGAACGACTATGCGAGCGCCGAGAAGGAACTCTCCCGGGCGCTCAGCCTGGGCTTCCCGGCCGATGAGATCGTGCCTTTGCTGGGACGTGCATTGCTGAACACCGATCAGGGTGCGCGGATCCTCACCGAGTTTCCTTCCATCACCCTGCAGACGCCGGCGGCACGCGCCAGCGCGCAAGCCTTTATCGGGCTGGCCCAGGCCCAGCAGGGCAAACGCCAGCTCGCAGCCGAGGCCTTCGAGCAGGCACTCAAGGAGGTCCCCGGGTTTCCGCTTGCCCGCATCAGCCTCATCCGCATGAACTCTGCCGGGCGGGAGCTGACCGCGATCCTGGAGGACGCCGAGTCGGTCCTCAAGACAGATCCGCAGCTCCCCGAGGGGCTGGCCATGAAGGCTGAATTGCTGGCGGGGATGAATCGGCGGGATGAGGCCATCAAGACCTATGATGCCCTGATCAAGGCAAGACCCCTGGATCCCTCTGCCTATCAAGCCGTGTTCATGCTTTTGATGCGGGACAACAGGAAGGAAGAAGCCCAGGCGCGCATCAGTGACATGAAAAAATCCCTG
>NZ_JAQUVG010000170.1 GCF_028693495.1 Zoogloea sp.
CCCTGCCGGCAGGCATCAAGCTCCACTACGCCATGAAGGCGAACCCGATGCCCGCCGTGGTGGGTCACATGGCCCGCCGGGTGGACAGCATCGACGTGCCCTCGGCCAGGGAGCTCCAGGTGGCCCTGGATGCGGGTGCCGACCCCCGGGAAATCAGCTTCGCCGGCCCCGGCAAGCGCCACGAAGAACTGCGCCAGGCGGTGGCCGCGGGAATCCTGATCAACATCGAGTCCTTCCGGGAAGTGGCCGAGCTGGCGGCGATCCGGCAGGCCACCGGCTGGCAGGCCCGGGTGGCCGTCCGCGTCAATCCGGATTTCGAGCTGAAAAGCTCCGGCATGAAGATGGGCGGCGGTCCCAAGCAGTTCGGCGTGGACGCCGAGAAAGTCCCCGAACTGCTCGCCGAGATCGGCCGCTCCGGCCTGGCCTTCGAGGGCTTCCACCTGTTCGCCGGCTCCCAGAACCTGCGCCCGGACGCCATCGTCGAGGCCCAGCGCAAATGCTTCGAGCTCGCCCTGCGCCTGGCGGAATCCGCTCCGGCGCCGGTCAGGTTCCTCAACCTGGGGGGCGGCTTCGGCATCCCTTACTTCCCGGGGGAGCAGCGTCTGGACCTGAGCAGTATCTCCGCCAACCTGAGCGCCATCCAGGCTGAGGCCCGCGACACGCTGCCCCTGGCCGAGCTCGTCATCGAACTGGGCCGCTACTTCGTCGGCGAGGCCGGCGTCTATGTGTGCAGGATCCTGGACCGCAAGGACTCCCGCGGGCACACCTTTCTGGTGGCCGACGGCGGCCTGCACCACCACCTGTCCAACTCCGGCAACTTTGGTCAGGTGCTGCGCAAGAACTATCCGGTCGCCATCGGCAACCGGATGGACGCCCCACCCGCCGAACCCATCTCGGTGGTCGGCCCCCTGTGCACGCCCCTGGACATCCTGGCGGACCGCATGCCGCTGCCGGCAGCCGAGCCGGGCGATCTGGTGGTGGTCTTCCAGTCGGGTGCCTATGGGGCCACCGCCAGCCCCCGGGGCTTCCTGAGCCATCCGGACCTGGTGGAAGTGCTGGTCTGACCGGCCCCCCCCCGCAAACACGCAGAATGATTGGAGTTGGTTGTGCATAGCTCAAGCTTGATCCAGGCCCGCATCGACAAGGGCGCCCCCCGCCCCGAGTTGCAGATCGAGGAAACCGCCTCCGGCTGGGAAGCCCGCTGGGGCACCAGTCATCTGACGGTCCGCCGCCCCGCCGAGCTGGCAGCCCGGGACGGAGTGCTGTGCATCAGCCGGGGACGGCCACGCTTCGAGGATGGCACTGGCCTCGCCTCGGGCCATGCCCAGGCCTGGCTGTCCCGCTATCTCGCCCAGGGTGCCGACGTCATCCATCAGGCCAGGGGGCGTTTCGCCGTGGCCTTCGTCCATGTAACCGACTCCCAGGCGCAGCTCTTAAACGACCGCTTCGATACGGAAGCCTGGTTCCACGCCGGAGAAGGCAGCGCGCTGCTGTTTTCCGACCGGGCAGACGGCGTCCCCGTGCAGCACCGCCGGATCAACCCTCAGGCCATCTTCGACTATCTCTACTTCCACGCCATTCCTTCCCCGATCTGCATCTTCGAGGGCGTCGAGCGCCTGACGCCAGCCTCCCGGCTCGACTGGAAAGACGGGCGACGCAGTCTCTCCCGCCACTGGAGACCCGCCTTCCAGGAGCACAGCACCCTGAGCCTGGAGCAGGCCAAAAAACGCTTCATGGAGATCGTCCGCGAATCCGTGGAGCGGGAATACTGCGGCCCGGGCACCGGCGCCTTCCTGTCCGGCGGCACCGACAGTTCGACAGTCTCCGGCATGCTGTGCAAGATCACTGGTCAGGCAGCACCCACCTACTCCATGGGCTTTGATGCCACGGGTTACGATGAAATGGAGTATGCCCGCATCGCGGCGCGCCATTTTGGTACCGACCACCACGAGTACTACGTCAAGCCGGACGACCTGATCGAGGGCATTCCCCTGGTGGCCCGTCATTACGACCAGCCCTTCGGCAACTCCTCCGCCGTACCCGCCTGGATCTGCGCCCGCCAGGCCAGGGCTGACGGGATCGGCACTCTCCTCGCCGGGGACGGAGGTGATGAACTTTTCGGTGGAAACACCCGCTACGCCAAGCAGCGGGTGTTCGGGTGGTACGAAACCCTTCCGTCCCTGCTGCGCAGCACGGTGGTCGAACCACTCACCACCCTGCCCGGGATGAACCGCATCCCTCTGGTCAGGAAGGGCGTCAGCTACGTGGAGCAGGCCTCGATCCCGCTGCCCGACCGGACTGAAATCTACAATCTGATCATCCGGCTGGGTCTGGACAAGGTGTTCACGCCAGCCTTCCTCGCAGGGATCAACCGCCAGGAGCCCAACCACCTCCAGCGGGCCACCTGGAACGAGGTGCCCGACGCCAGCCTCGTCAACCGGATGCTGGCCTTCGACTGGAAATACACCCTGGCCGACAACGATCTGCCAAAGGTGGTCGGCACCACCCGCCTGGCGGGTGTGGATGTGGGCTTCCCGCTGATCAGTGACGAACTGCTGGATTTTTCCCTGGCCCTCCCCACTGAATGGAAGCTGAAGGGTCTCAAGCTCCGCTGGCTCTTCAAGGAAGCCTTACGCGGCTTCCTCCCGGATGAGATCATCACCAAGCAGAAACACGGCTTCGGTCTGCCCTTTGGAGTGTGGTCGGTCAAGCATCCCGCCCTGGGGAAACTGGCCACGGACTCCCTGGAGTCCTTCGGCAGCCGCGGCGTCATTCCGCCGGCGTTCCTGAAGGAGCTCCACACCAAATGGCTTCCGGAGCATCCTGGCTACTACGGGGAAATGGTCTGGATCGTGATGATGCTGGAGCAGTGGCTCCAGGCCTATGCCCCCGACTGGCGGTTCGAGGGGCGTTGAGCTCAGGGTAGCCGATCAGGTGGAGGGGTGGAACGCGGCGCTGACCAGCGTATCCGCCTCACCCTGACGCAGCTGGATCTGGCCCAGCGCCTGGGCAATCGCCATGCACTGGCGGATGTCCTCGAGCAGAAGATCCCCCAGAGCCACGCACAGGGCGGGCTCGGTGACCTCCTGACGGGCGGCACAAGCGGCCTGGATGACCTTGAGCACCCGAGGATAAACAGGGTCGTTGTGCAGTACGGTCGACAGTTCAGCCCGAGCCTGCAAAACCAGGCGGGAATCGACCGGGCGGTGATTGATACTCCGGACCTCCTGCAGGCTCCACAGACGGACCTGACGTTGATTCTCCCGCTCCTGTCCCATCT
>NZ_JAQUVG010000171.1 GCF_028693495.1 Zoogloea sp.
ATTGCCGGCGGGGAAGCGGACATCAACCAGTGTCCGCCGGGCGGGGAAGAAGGCATCCGCAAGCTGGCGGACCTGCTGGGGCGGGAATTCAAACCCCTGTCCGAAGAACACGGGATCGAGAAACCCAAGTCGGTGGCCATCATCGACGAGCAGACCTGCATCGGCTGCACCCTGTGCATCCAGGCCTGCCCGGTGGATGCCATCGTCGGTGCCGCCAAGCAGATGCATACCATCATCGCAGCCGACTGCACGGGCTGCGAACTGTGCCTGGCCCCCTGCCCGGTGGACTGCATCACCATGGAACCCATTGCCGAAACGGTAGACACCTGGAAATGGCGCTACCCGGTCATCGAGATCAAGCAGGCCGCCTGACATGTTGCGCAAGCTCTTCAAATTCCACGGCGGGGTCAAGCCCGAGACCAACAAAAGCAGCTCCACCGCTCAGCCCATCGCCAGCGTCCCGCTACCGGACCGGCTGGTGATCCCGCTCCATCAGTCCGTGGGTGGCCATCCTCGCCCTCTGGTCAAGCCCGGCGACAAGGTCTTCAAGGGGCAACGCATCGGCGGTGCCGATGGCAACCTGTCCTCGGCCGTACATGCCTCCACGTCCGGCATCGTCCGGGACGTGGCCCCTGCAGTCATGCCCCACACCTCCGGCCTGACCACCCTGTCGGTGATCGTCGAACCCGACGGGGAGGATCGCTGGGGAGAACTGGAGCGGATCAACTTTCGTGCGGCCACGCCGGACGAGTTACGGGACTACCTGCGGGATGCAGGGGTCGTCGGTCTCGGCGGCGCGGTCTTTCCCAGTCACCTGAAGCTCAAGCCTGGTGCAGGAGGTCGGCTGAAGACGCTGATCATCAATGGTGCCGAGTGCGAACCCTACATCACCTGTGACGACATGCTCATGCGTGAGCGCCCGGTGAACATGCTCAAGGGCATCATCGCCATGCGCCACATGCTGCAGGCCGAAGAGGTCCTGATCGGCATCGAGGACAACAAGCCCGAGGCCATCGCAGCCGTGCGCGGCGCCATCACAGCCAGCGGCGAAAGCGGGATCGAGGCCATCGCCATCCCCACGTGCTACCCGGCGGGTGGAGCCAAGCAGTTGATCCGGGTGCTCACGGGTATCGAGGTTCCCCACGGCCAGCGCTCCACTGACTATGGTGTGCAGTGCTTCAATGTGGGCACCGCCTACAGCATTCACGAAGCGCTGGAATTTGGCCGCCCCCTGATTTCCCGAGTGGTCACCGTTGCGGGCAACGTGGACAGCCCGCGCAACTACGAAGTCCTGCTCGGCACCCCCATGGACCACGTGGTACGCCTGGCCGTACCACGCCCGGATACGGACCGCTACATCATGGGAGGGCCGATGATGGGCACCCGGATGCCCTCCTTCGAGGTGCCCGTGGTCAAGGCTGCCAACTGCATCCTGGTGGGCAGCCCCAGCCTCTTTCCGCCCCCGCCGCCCGAAATGCCCTGCATCCGCTGCGGCGAGTGCGCCAAGGCCTGCCCCGCAGACCTCGCCCCCTTCGAGATGTACTGGTTCTCCCGCTCGAAGAACTTCGGCAAGGCCCAGGAATACCACCTGTTCGACTGCATCGAGTGCGGCTGCTGCAGCTATGTCTGCCCATCCCACATTCCGCTGGTGGACTACTTCCGCTTCTCGAAGGGCGAGATCTGGGCCCGGGAACGGGAGAAGGAGGCCGCCGACACTGCCCGCGAACGCTTCGAATTCAAGAATCTGCGTCAGGAACGGGAAAAACAGGAGAAGGCTGAAAAACTCGCGGCCAAGGCCAGCGCGACCCGGGAAAAGCTGGCGACCCCAGGCGCAACGACACCCGCGGCCAGCAAAACCGAAGAAGGCCCGACGCCTGCCAGGCCCTCTGCAGACGATGCCAAGCGGGCTCTGATCGAAGCGGCCATGGAAAAGGCCCGCCAGCAGAAAGCCCAGGTGCTCCCTAAGAACACCGAGGTCAGCAGCCCTGAAATCCAGGCGGAGATGGCCGCCATCGATGCCCGCCGGGCGACAACCGGTGCAACCGGAGCCCAAGCGCCAGCCCCTCCGGCCGAGCCCAGCCAGCCCTCCAACCCGCAGGCATGACCCTGCCCGCCGCACAGATCCGAGACATGATCAATTCCCCCTTTGTCCGCAAGCCGGCCAGCGTCCAGAGCGTCATGCTCCAGGTTCTGCTGGCGCTGCTGCCCGGGATTGCCGCCTACGTATGGTTCTTCGGTGCCGGGATCCTCGTCCAGCTTGCCATCGCCACAGCGGCCGCCCTGGCGGGGGAGGCTGCCATGCTGGCGATCCGTGGCAGGCCTGGAGCCCTCTTCCTGACCGACCTGTCTGCGGTGGTGACCGCATGGCTGATCGCCCTCACCTTTCCTCCTATCGCCCCCTGGTGGCTCACCGTCACGGCGACCCTGCTGGCCATCATCGTGGTCAAGCAGCTCTACGGAGGACTGGGCCAGAATCCCTTCAACCCTGCCATGGCGGCCTTCTGCCTGATGATCGTCGCCTACCCGGCCCTGATGTCCCAGTGGCCGGCTGCTGGCCAGCTGGACTTTCCAACCCAGCTCGAGCTGATCTTCGGCGGCGTGCGGCAAGTGGATGCCATCACCGGCGCCACGTCCCTGGACAGTCTGCGCACCGCCCTGCGCAGTGCAGCCGATCCCGACTCCCAGTTGTACAACCTGCGCGCGGCCCAGCTTATGGACGGTGCCGCCTTCGGCACCCTGGGAGGGCTGGGCAGCGAATGGATCGCCTTCGGCTACCTCCTCGGTGGCCTGTGGCTGGTCCAGCGGCGGATCATCACCTGGCACATCCCGGCCGCCTTTCTGGGGGGGCTTGTTGCGGTGTCGGGGCTGATGTGGGCCATCCGTCCCGAAGCCTTCGCCTCTCCCCTGTTCCATCTGGCCAGCGGCGGTGCCATGCTGGGAGCCTTCTTCATTCTCACGGATCCGGTATCGGGCGCCACCACCGCCCGGGGCAAGCTGCTGTTCGCTGGAGGCGCCGCGGTCCTCACCTTCGTGATCCGTGCCTTCGGGGCCTACCCGGATGGGGTGGCCTTCGCCACACTGCTGATGAACATCTGCGTGCCCCTGATCGACATGAAGACCCAGGCAGCGGTTTTCGGGCACAAGAAAGACTGAGGGGCCCTGCATGAGCCAAACCACCGCCCTTGGCCTGTCTGCCCGCACCGGAGGTGTGATGGTGGCCTTCACGGTGATTTTCACCGCAGTGATGGCCTTCACCCACGATG
>NZ_JAQUVG010000085.1 GCF_028693495.1 Zoogloea sp.
AGATGAAGTTTGGTCACCACGGAGCCAACCATCCGGTCAAGGATCTGGAGTCGGGGCAGGTGCTGATTACCAGTCAAAACCACGGTTTTGCGGTGGACTCCACCACTTTGCCGGCCAATCTGAGGGTGACTCACGTGTCTCTCTTCGATGGGAGCCTGCAGGGTCTCGCCCGTACCGATGTGCCGGCTTTCTGTTTTCAGGGGCACCCGGAAGCCAGTCCCGGTCCCCACGACGTGGCCTATCTGTTCGACCGATTCATTGCGCTGATGGAGGCGAAGGGCTGAAGCTGATCGTCGCTCGGGCGCGCCAGGTCGCGCCTCTCTCCGTTCATCCGCTTTTTTGCCTCTGAAGAACCATGCCCAAACGTACAGACATCAAGACCATCCTCATCATTGGTGCAGGCCCGATCATCATCGGTCAGGCTTGTGAGTTCGACTACTCCGGCGCCCAGGCCTGCAAGGCCCTGCGCGAGGAAGGTTATAAGGTGGTGCTGGTTAACTCCAATCCGGCCACCATCATGACCGATCCGGAAACTGCTGATGTGACCTACATCGAGCCGATCACCTGGCAGGTGGTTGAGCGGATCATTGAGAAAGAGCGTCCGGATGCGGTGCTCCCCACGATGGGGGGGCAGACCGCCCTCAACTGCGCCCTTGACCTGGCCCGCAATGGTGTCCTCGCCAAGTATGGCGTAGAGCTCATCGGTGCCAAGGAAGAGGCCATCGACAAGGCTGAGGACCGTCTCAAATTCAAGGATGCGATGACCAAGATCGGGCTGGGCTCTGCCCGCTCCGGCATTGCCCATAGCATGGAAGAGGCGTTGCAGGTTCAGATCGAGATCGGCTTCCCCGTCATCATCCGTCCGTCCTTCACCCTGGGCGGTACCGGTGGTGGTATCGCCTACAACTCCGAAGAGTTTGCCGAAATCTGCAAGCGTGGTCTCGAGGCCTCACCGACCAATGAATTGTTGATTGAGGAGTCCTTGATTGGCTGGAAGGAGTACGAGATGGAAGTAGTCCGCGACAAGGCGGACAACTGCATCATCGTATGCTCCATCGAGAACCTGGATCCGATGGGGGTGCATACCGGCGATTCCATCACCGTTGCCCCGGCCCAGACCCTCACCGACAAGGAATATCAGATCCTCCGTAATGCCTCCATTGCGGTGCTTCGGGAAATCGGCGTGGATACCGGTGGTTCCAATGTTCAGTTTGCCATCAATCCGGCAGACGGCCGCATGATCGTCATCGAGATGAACCCGCGCGTCTCCCGCTCCTCTGCGCTGGCTTCCAAGGCCACCGGTTTCCCGATTGCCAAGGTGGCTGCCAAGCTGGCGGTGGGGTTCACCCTCGATGAGCTCAAGAATGACATTACCGGTGGTGCGACCCCGGCGTCCTTCGAGCCCTCCATTGACTATGTTGTTACCAAGATTCCCCGTTTTGCCTTCGAGAAATTCCCGTTGGCCAACGATCGGCTGACGACCCAGATGAAGTCTGTGGGTGAGGTCATGGCCATGGGCCGGACCTTCCAGGAGTCTTTTCAGAAAGCCTTGCGCGGTCTCGAGACCGGCGCTTATGGCCTGGATGAGGTGGAGGTTGATCACGACGATCTGGAGCGCGAATTGTCCGAGCCGGGCTCCCAGCGCATCTGGTATGTTGGCCAGGCCTTCCGCGAAGGCATGAGCCTGGAGCAGGTGCACGCCCTGACCCGTATCGATTACTGGTTCCTGGTTCAGATAGAGGACATCATCAAGACCGAGAAGTCCCTGATGGGTCGTTCCCTCAAGGGCATCAACGCTGCCGAGCTGCGTGAGCTGAAGCGCAAGGGCTTTGCTGACCGTCGTCTGGCCAAGCTGCTCAGCACCGATGAAACCTCCGTCCGTCTGCACCGTCATGCTGCTGGTGTGCGTCCGGTGTTCAAGCGTGTGGATACCTGCGCGGCCGAGTTCGCCACCTCCACGGCCTATCTCTATTCCTCTTACGAGGACGAATGCGAGGCCCTGCCCACCAGCAACAAGAAGATCATGGTGCTGGGCGGTGGCCCGAACCGGATCGGCCAGGGCATCGAGTTCGACTACTGCTGCGTGCATGCAGCCATGGCAATGCGCGAGGATGGCTATGAGACCATCATGGTCAACTGCAATCCGGAAACCGTCTCCACGGACTATGACACCTCTGATCGTCTCTACTTCGAGCCCCTGACCCTTGAGGACATCCTCGAGATCGTCGCGGTGGAGAAGCCTGTTGGTGTGATCGTCCAGTTCGGTGGCCAGACGCCCCTGAAGCGTGCCCGTGACCTGGAAGCCAATGGCGTACCCATCATCGGCACCAGTCCCGACATGATTGATGCGGCTGAAGATCGGGAGCGTTTCCAGAAGTTGCTCATGGATCTGGGGCTCAAGCAGCCACCCAACCGGACCGCCCGTACGCCGGAAGACGCTGTTCGCCTCGCTGCCGAGATCGGCTATCCGCTGGTGGTCCGTCCGTCCTATGTGCTGGGTGGTCGGGCCATGGAAATCGTCCATGAGCAGAAGGATCTGGAGCGCTACATGCGTGAGGCCGTCAAGGTCTCCAACGACTCGCCGGTACTCCTGGACCGCTTCCTCAACGACGCCACCGAAGTGGATGTGGATGCCCTGTCCGACGGCAAGCGCGTGATGATCGGCGGCATCATGGAACACATTGAGCAGGCCGGCGTGCACTCCGGTGACTCTGCCTGCTCATTGCCTCCCTATACCCTTTCCCAAAAGCTGCAGGACGAGTTGCGTCGTCAGACCGAGGCGATGGCCCGGGCACTCAATGTGTGTGGTCTGATGAACGTCCAGTTTGCCATTCAGGGCGAGGGCGATGATGCGGTGGTCTATGTTCTCGAGGTAAACCCCCGGGCTTCCCGCACCGTGCCTTTCGTGTCCAAGGCGAGCAGTCTGCCGCTGGCCAAGATTGCTGCCCGCTGCATGGCGGGCCGAAGCCTGGACGATCAGGGGATTGCGGGCGAGATCGTACCCCCTTATTACTCCGTCAAGGAGGCTGTCTTCCCGTTCGTCAAATTCCCGGGAGTGGATACCATCCTTGGGCCTGAGATGAAGTCCACTGGCGAGGTGATGGGGGTGGGTCGCACCTTTGCAGAGGCCTTTGTCAAGAGCCAGCTTGGCGCTGGCGTGCGCCTGCCGACCTCCGGCAAGGCCTTCATCAGTGTCAAGCACACGGACCGTGTCAAGGCAGTCGAGGTGGCGCGTGAATTGATTGATCTCGGTTTCTCCGTGGTGGCCACCCGTGGCACTGCGGCTGCCATTTCTGCAGCCGGATTGCCGGTGTCGGCGGTGAACAAGGTGAATGAAGGTCGCCCGCACATCGTGGACATGATCAAGAACAACGAGATCAGTCTGGTCATCAACACCGTCGAGGAAAAGCGTCAGGCCATCACCGACTCCCGCTCCATCCGTACCAGCGCGCTGGCTGCCAAGGTGACGATCTACACCACCATCGAGGGTGCGCGGGCAGCCTGCATGGGCATGCGCCATCTTGTGGGTCTCGAGGCTTACTCCCTGCAGGCCCTCCACGCGGAGTTGGCCAAGGCATGAACAAGGTACCGCTGACCGTTAATGGTGCAGAGAAGCTGAAGCAGGAACTGCACCGCCTGAAAACCGTGGATAGGCCTGGAGTGATCGCTGCAATTGCAGAGGCCCGGTCTCACGGTGATTTGTCGGAAAATGCCGAATATGATGCGGCCAAGGAACGCCAGGGCTTCATCGAAGGCCGCATCAGGGAGGTGGAGGGTAAGCTTTCCAATGCCCAGATCATTGATCCCAGGCTGCTGGATGCGGATGGACGCTGCGTGTTCGGTGCTACGGTTGAGATCGAGGACCTTGATACCGGGGATGTCCTTGTATATCAGATCGTGGGTGATGACGAGGCTGACATCAAGGATGGCAAGATCGCCATCAGCTCTCCCATTGCCAGGGCGCTCATTGGCAAGTTTGCCGGTGATGTGGCTGAGGTTCAGGCGCCGGGTGGTGTACGGGAATTCGAGTTGATTGACGTTCGCTACGCGTGATCGGACAGGCAATGCAGCGCTTTTACGACAGCGTCTACAGCATTTGCGTCACTTTCTGGGTTGGGGCTCTTTGGGCCATTGGCTATCTGGCAGCCCCGACCCTGTTTCGTGTCCTGGACGACCGGATTCTGGCCGGCCGTCTGGCTGGAGAGATGTTCTCCTGGGTGGCTTGGTTGGGTATGTCAGCAGCAGCTTATTTGCTGGTATTCCTCGCTTTGCGCAAGGAAAGCGCTGCCTTTAAAAGCAGCGTTTTCTGGTTGGTGCTGGTCATGCTTGTGCTGACCGCTGCCGGTCACTTCGGTATTCAGCCGATCATGGCCCAGTTGAAGATCGATTCCTTGCCCAGGGAAGTGATGGAAGGTGCCCTGCGGGACCGGTTCGTGGCCTGGCACGGCGTATCCAGCATCGTGTATTTGATTCAGAGCGTTCTTGGGTTGTTTCTGGTGGTCCTTCAAGGGCGCGGCCTGCGCTGAGTCAGGCCGTCATTGCCAGGGTCAGCGCTCGCCACGAGGCGTCTTGGACTGGGAAGGAAACCAGAAATTTTGTTTGGCGGTGCTTTTGTTTTTCAGGGAAGCGATGCCACGACGGGCTGAAAGTGCCTTGGCAGATTTTGCCTTCGAAGCCAGCTTCCGGGGCTTTTCAGGGGCTGTGGTCACAGCTTCTTCCCGCTCTTGCTTTTCCCTCCAGATCACCAGGGTCTTGCCGATATGCTGGACAGAAGCTGCTCCGAGCTCGCGACAGACCGTCTCCATGATCGAATCCCGCTGGCTGCGGTCTTCACCGTAAATACGAATCTTGATGAGTTCGTGGGCCTGGAGGGCGTGGTCGATTTCCTTCAGTACGGCCGGAGTCAGACCGTTGCCGGCGACACTGACCACCGGATGAAGGTGGTGGGCTTTCGCACGGAGTTCCCGGCGTTGGGTCGGGGTGAGTTCGATCATTTTGCAACTCATTGAAAAAAGGGCGTAATTGTACCGCGATGAAGCGTACCAAGACTAGCAAATCCTGGATGACGGAGCATGTCAACGACCCGTTTGTGCAGAGGGCGAAAACGGAGGGCTGGCGTGCGCGTGCCGCTTTCAAGTTGATGGAGATCGATGACAAGGACAAACTCATCCGCCAGGGGAGTGTGGTCGTGGACCTGGGTGCTGCGCCTGGTTCCTGGAGCCAGGTCGCCATCAAGCGGGTGGGGCAGGGCGGCCGGGTTCTTGCCATGGATCTTCTGCCCATCGAGCCGATTCCCGGGGTGGAGTTCATGCAGGGGGATTTCCACGATGAGATGTTCGTGGCCCGGTTCGAGGCACTCCTCGGGGATCGGCAGGTGGACCTGGTGATGTCGGATATCGCGCCGAATATCTCCGGCATCCCGACCAGTGATCAGGCTCGTTCCATCCACCTGGCAGAACTGGCCCTGGAGTTCGCTGGAGACCATCTGGGGCCCCACGGTAAGTTTCTGGTCAAGGTGTTCCAGGGGCAGGGCTTTGAGGAGTTTCGTCGTGCAATGGAGCGTGTGTTTCGTCAGGTTATCGTACGCAAACCGGAGGCTTCCCGTGGAAGAAGTTCAGAGGTCTACCTGCTGGGTTCGGGCAGGCGGGGCTGAGGACTCTTGAATTGGTAATTTCTATGACCATCATCATTTGATCCAGCGAACGATCAGACTTAGAATCAGTCAATCATGCTGTGTAGCCCCTGCCGGGCTTTCAAGGAATCGTTTTGAACAATCTTTTCAAGAATCTCGCGATCTGGCTGGTAATTGGGGTCGTCCTGATGACCGTCTTCAACCAGTTCAATAGTCGTCAGGCTGCACAGAGTTCGGTGGAGTACTCCCAGTTCATGGACGACGCCAAGCAGGGCAAGATCGCCAAGGCGGTGGTGGATGGCCGTACGGTCCGGGCAACTACCCAGGACGGCAGGCAGGTCACCGTCTACACTCCTGGTGTGCAGGACATCTGGATGGTCGGTGATCTCATGCGCTATGGCGTCAAGGTCACTGCGGCCAAGCCTGAGGAAGAGCAGTCCTTCCTCATGAACATTTTTGTTTCGTGGTTCCCGATGATCCTGCTGATCGGCGTCTGGGTCTTCTTCATGCGTCAGATGCAGGGCGGAGGGCGTGGCGGCGCTTTCTCGTTTGGCAAATCAAAGGCCAAGATGCTTGATGAAACAGCCAATACCATCACGTTTGCTGATGTGGCAGGCTGTGATGAGGCCAAGGAGGAGGTCGCGGAACTGGTGGAGTTTCTGCGTGATCCGTCCAAATTCCAGAAGTTGGGGGGGCACATTCCCAAGGGCGTCCTGATGGTCGGGTCTCCGGGAACCGGCAAGACACTGCTGGCCAAGGCTATCGCAGGGGAGGCCAAGGTTCCGTTTTTCTCGATTTCCGGCTCCGACTTTGTCGAGATGTTTGTTGGCGTGGGCGCAGCCCGTGTGCGGGACATGTTCGAGCAGGCCAAGAAACAGGCTCCCTGCATCATTTTCATTGACGAAATCGACGCGGTTGGCAGGCAGCGGGGGGCTGGACTGGGGGGGGGGAATGACGAACGCGAACAGACCCTGAACCAGTTGCTGGTCGAAATGGATGGATTTGAAGGTGTCTCCGGTGTCATCGTGATTGCTGCGACCAACCGACCTGATGTGCTTGATCCTGCGCTGTTGCGTCCTGGTCGTTTTGATCGGCAGGTGGTGGTACCGCTGCCGGATATTCGCGGTCGCGAGCAGATCCTGAGAGTCCACATGCGCAAGGTACCCATCGCCCCAGATGTGGATGCACTGATACTGGCTCGTGGTTGCCCGGGGTTTGCGGGTGCCGACCTGGCCAATCTGGTGAACGAGGCTGCGCTCTTTGCCGCCCGTGGCAACAAGCGTCTGGTGGATATGGATGACTTCGAGCGCGCCAAGGACAAGATCATGATGGGCGCCGAGCGTCGTTCCATGGTCATGCCTGAAGAGGAGCGCCGTAATACGGCATATCACGAATCAGGCCATGCAATTGTTGCCAAATGCCTGGACAAGACAGATCCCGTACACAAGGTCACCATCATCCCGCGCGGACGGGCCCTCGGTGTGACGATGCAGTTGCCGGAACAGGATCGTTACAGCCAGGATCGCGAACGACTCCTGCAAACGATTGCTGTATTGTTTGGCGGCCGGATCGCAGAAGAGCTGTTCATGAATCAGATGACGACCGGCGCTTCCAACGATTTTCAGCGAGCTACGGACCTGGCTCGGCGGATGGTGACCCAGTGGGGGATGTCGGACAATCTGGGGCCGATGGTGTACGGCGAGGAAGAGGGCGAAGTCTTCCTGGGACGGTCGGTGACAACCCACAAGAACATGTCTGAAGCAACCATGCAGAAGGTGGATACCGAGATCCGCCGCATTCTGGATCAGCAGTATGCGCTGGCGCGTAGCCTGCTTGAGGCGAATCGGGATAAGGTTGAGGCAATGACGGCGGCTCTCCTCGAGATCGAGACCATTGACGCGGATCAGATCAACGACATCATGGCTGGCAAGCCTCCGCGTGCCCCCAAGCCTGCTTCAAGCGTTGCACGTCGGTCTGGGGATGATTCCCCGGGCGCAGCTCCTGCGGCTCCAGCGCCCGCATCCTGATTCTGGAATTTAAATACCCACCTGAAGGGCCGGTCTGATCCGGCCCTTTCTCGTTGTGCCCTGTTGGTTTCACCTCGAGACCATGAAACTCCGTTTTGGCGGGGGGGGGCTGGTTTCGATTTGGGGAGTTGTCATTCGATGAATTCGTTTCTCTCGTGCGGACGTTTCGAGCTGGACCTTTCCCGGCCGAGGATCATGGCCATAGTCAACGTTACTCCGGACTCCTTTTCTGGGGATGGGCATCAGGGGGTTGGGCAGGCGTTGCGTGCAGCTGAGCAGGCAGTAGGGGAGGGGGCAGAATTACTGGATATCGGGGGTGAGTCCACGCGACCCGGCTCACAGGCCGTTACCGCTCAGGAGGAACTGGATCGTGTCATGCCTGTGGTGGAGGCCTTGGCGCAACTGGGGGTTCCATTATCTGTCGATACAGTCAAGCCGGTGGTGATGGCGGAGGCTCTTCGGTATGGTGCCGACCTGATCAACGATATCGCTGGCTTTCGTGTTCCTGGTGCCATCGAAGCTGTTGCCAGCAGCCGGGCCGCTCTCTGTGTGATGCATATGCAGGGGGAGCCCCGGACAATGCAGGTGGCACCAAGTTATGCAAATGTGACCGATGACGTGGCGGCGTTTCTTGAAAGCCGAGTTGCGGAGCTTCGGGGGGCGGGAGTAGACGCTTCCCGTATCCTGCTGGATCCGGGCTTCGGTTTTGGCAAGACTGTGACTCACAACCTGACACTGCTGGTGTCCCTGAAGCGCTTTCTTGCCAGTGGTTATCCACTGTTGGTGGGCATGTCCCGCAAGTCCATGCTCGGGTCCATTACCGATCGGCCGGTCGATGGGCGGTTGGTAGCGGGGTCGGTTGCGGCATTTGCTGCCATTGAGGAAGGCGCTCGAATCATTCGTACTCATGACGTTGGAGCAAGCCGTGATGTGATTAGGATGTGGCTTGCCATTGAGGAGGCGCGCTTAGCAACTCGCCACAATTGATGCTATGTTCCCGAGCCTGACTGTCTGATGGAGGGAAAAATGTCGCGTCGGTATTTTGGTACGGATGGAGTGCGTGGTTGTGTTGGCAAGGCACCGATCACCCCGGATTTCTGCATGCGATTGGGGTATGCAGCAGGCAAGACGCTGGTTGCTCGTGAAAATCTGCGTCCGGGGGAGCATCCTGCAGTCATTATTGGTAAGGACACCCGAATTTCTGGATACATGCTGGAGTCAGCGCTGGAGGCTGGATTTTCAGCTGCCGGTGTAGACGTGTATCTGGCCGGACCGTTGCCTACGCCTGCCATCGCCTACATGACCCGGGCGCTGCGACTTCAGGTGGGTGTCGTGATTTCCGCCTCTCATAACCCTTTTGAAGATAACGGGATCAAGTTCTTTTCGGCTGCAGGAACCAAGCTCCCTGATGCAGTGGAGCTTGAAATCGAGGCTCGGTTGGATGAGCCGATGGGCTGCGAGGCGTCTGCAAGTCTGGGCAAGGCCAAGCGTATCGATGATGCGAGGGGTCGTTATGTGGAGTTTTGCAAGAGCACATTCCCCAATGAATTTGATCTTCGCAGCATGAAGATCGCGCTGGATTGTGCTCATGGTGCGGCTTACATGGTAGCCCCCAAGGTATTTCATGAACTGGGCGCCGACCTGGTGGTTGTGGGTGCCGAGCCGAATGGCATGAACATCAATGACAAGGTCGGTGCGACGGCGCCTTCCAGTATTCGGGACGCCGTGCTGGCGAGTGGTGCTGATCTGGGGATTTCGCTGGATGGCGATGGCGACCGGATCGTGATGGTGGACGCTGAGGGAGCGATCTATGATGGTGACAAGCTCCTTTATGTGATTGCCAAGGCATCCTGCTTGAGTGGTCAGCCTGTCAGTGGCGTTGTTGGTACCTTGATGAGCAATCTTGGTTTTGAACATGCGCTTGCTCGTCTGGGCATTCCGTTTGCCCGTGCCAAGGTGGGGGATCGTTATGTGCTCGAGATGCTCCACGAGCGTGGCTGGAAACTGGGGGGAGAGAACTCAGGTCACATCATTTGCCTCGACTGGCACACAACGGGGGATGGCATCATTGCCGGGTTGCAGGTTTTAGCCGCCCTTGGCAGGCAGGGTGTGAGCCTGAAGGAGATGTGTGAGGATCTGGTGTTCTATCCCCAGAAACTGATCAATGTCAGGGTACAGCCTGGGTTCAACTGGACGGGCAGTCCTGTCATCGAGGCTGCAGTCAGGGCTGCGGAAGCCGATCTTGGCGATACTGGTCGGGTACTGCTGCGTCCCTCGGGTACAGAGCCATTGCTGAGGGTGATGGTGGAGGGACGGCATGAAGAGCAGGTCCTGCGTCTTGCCCAATCCCTTGCAGAAGTGGTGAAAGCGGCGGCCGCCTGATTGTGATGCACTGCAAGATGTAACATTATTGAAATTTTCCCCTCGTACAATCAAACCCGGTCTGAAGTCAAAGCACTGGCCTTTGCCGGGTTTTTCGCCTCTCGGGCATCCACTTTACGATGGAGAATTTCATGCAAGGTTTCATTCGCGCCTGTTCGCTTGTTGTTGCCCTGGGTGGCGCTGCTGTTGCACAAGCCGCAGATATCACTGGTGCCGGTGCCACTTTTCCCTACCCGATTTATTCCAAGTGGGCTGAGGAATACAAGGCCAAGACAGGAGTGGGCCTGAATTACCAGTCCATTGGTTCTGGCGGTGGCATCAAGCAGATCAAGGCCAAGACCGTTGATTTCGGTGCGTCCGACATGCCCCTCAAGCCTGAGGATCTGGACAAGGATGGCTTGGTGCAGTTTCCTGCAGTGATCGGTGGCGTTGTTCCGGTGGTGAACCTGGAAGGGGTTGCTCCGGGGCAGATGAAGCTTACCGGTGAGGTGCTGGCCAACATCTTCCTGGGCAAGATCAAGAAATGGAACGATCCGGCTCTGGTTGCCCTGAATGCTGGTGTCAAGCTGCCCGATGAGAACATCACAGTCGTTCGTCGTGCAGATGGCTCGGGTACCACTTTCCTGTTCACCAATTACCTCTCCAAGGTAAATGTGGAGTGGAAGGACAAGGTTGGTGCAGGTACTGCTGTTCAGTGGCCGGAAGGTGTTGGCGGCAAGGGTAACGAAGGTGTTGCCTCCTACGTCCAGCGCATCAAGGGCGGCATCGGCTATGTGGAGTATGCCTATGCCAAGAAGAACAAGATGATCCACCTGGCCATGAAGAACAAGGCGGGTGAGTTTGTTCAGCCTGACGATCTGACTTTCCAGGCTGCGGCAGCCTTTGCAGACTGGGCCAAGGCTCCTGGCTTTGGCGAAATCCTGACCGAGCAGCCGGGTAAGACCAGCTGGCCGATTACGGGTGCCAGCTTCATCCTGATGCACAAGGTCCAGGCTGACCCGGCCAAGGCTCAGGAGGTTGTGAAGTTCTTTGACTGGGCTTTCAAGAATGGTCAGAAATCGGCCTCTGATCTGGACTATGTGCCCCTGCCTGCCTCGCTGGTCAAGCAGATCGATACCGCGCTGCGTTCTTCCCTGAAGGATGCTTCCGGTGGTGCTGTCCTGAAGTAAGCTTCCGGATTCAAGTCGGGATGAAAGGGCGGCATGTGCTGTGCTTTCATCCTGTTTTTGTTTGTTAGCTTAACTGATCGGTGAGCCGTAATGTCTTCCCAAAGCTCTGTTCTCGGTTCGGGGGCGTCGCCGGAGTGTGCGACTGCCGGACTTGCTGCGAGCAGCATCAAACAGCCTGAGCCGCCTCGGGACCGCATGCGTATCCAGCGCATTCAGGATGCGATCTTCCACCAGGTAACTCGTTTTTTTGCCTTTTCCGTGCTGGCCATCATGGCTGCGATCATGGGGTCGCTGCTTTACGGAGCCTGGCCTGCCTTGCAGGAGTTTGGTGCTGGTTTTCCTTTCAGTGCTGAGTGGAATCCGGTTGCCGACAGGTTTGGTGGACTGATTTCCATCTACGGCACCTTGGCAACGTCCGTCATCGCCCTGGTGGTAGCGATTCCGGTCAGCTTCGGCATTGCGATTTTCCTGACCGAACTCTGTCCCCCCAAGCTGCGTGGGGCGCTGGGGATAGCGGTCGAACTGCTGGCAGCAGTTCCCAGTATCATCTATGGAATGTGGGGTTTGTTTGTTTTTGCTCCCCTCTTTGCGGACTACGTGCAGCCCGTGTTGGCAGCAACCCTGGGCAACGTGCCCCTGGTGGGCAACCTCTTTCAGGGACCGCAGAATGGCATTGGCATTCTTTCGGCGGGGCTGATTCTCTCCGTCATGGTCATACCCTTCATTGCATCGGTGATGCGAGATGTATTTGAAGTCGTGCCGGGCATCCTGAAGGAGTCTGCCTATGGTCTTGGCGCCACGACCTGGGAGGTTGTCTGGAACATCGTGCTGCCCTATACCCGTGTTGGCGTGATTGGTGGCGTGATGCTGGGCCTTGGACGGGCTTTGGGTGAGACCATGGCAGTGACCTTCGTCATTGGCAATGCTCACCGGATCAGTCCTTCGCTCTTCGATGCCGGTAACAGCATTGCCTCCACCTTGGCCAATGAGTTTGCCGAGGCGGCCTCCGATCTGCATGTTTCCTCGCTGATCGCTCTTGGCCTGATCCTCTTCTTCGTAACCTTTATTGTGTTGTCCCTGTCAAAACTGTTGCTGATGCGTCTCGGCCGCATGGAAGGGGAGAAGACCTGATGAGCAATTCTGCAGCCCTTTACGCCAAGCGTGTCCGCACCAATCGCCTGGCACTTTTCCTGTCCCTCGTGGCCATGGGAGTCGGCATGGCCTTCCTTGCCTGGATCCTGATCGTGCTGTTGATCAAGGGTTTCGGGGCGCTGAGCATTTCCCTTTTCACGATGTCCACACCGGCACCGGGCTCTGATGGTGGTCTTTACAATGCCATCCTTGGCAGTGCAATGATGGTCGGAGCGTCTACCTTCATTGCAACCCCGATCGGCATCCTGGCAGGTATTTATCTGTCCGAGTATGGTCGTTCCGGCTGGCTTGCGCCTGCCACCCGCTTCATCAACGACATCCTGTTGTCGGCGCCATCCATCGTGATCGGTGTCTTCATCTATGCCATGTATGTAGCGCAGGTTCAGCATTTTTCGGGTTGGGCGGGCTCCCTGGCATTGACCCTGATTGCGATCCCGGTGGTTGTGCGGACAACCGAAAACATGCTCAACCTTGTTCCGGGCAGCCTGCGTGAGGCTGCTGCCGCCCTCGGGGCTCCCCGCTGGAAGATTGTTATCAGCGTGGTCCTGCGTGCGGCCAAGGCGGGTGTTCTTACCGGGATCCTGCTGGCAGTGGCCCGGGTGAGTGGTGAGACGGCTCCCTTGCTGTTCACGGCGCTCAACAATCAATTTACCAGTTACGACATGAACGCGCCCATGGCCAACCTGCCCGTGGTCATCTTCCAGTTTGCGATGAGTCCTTATGAAAACTGGAACTCTCTGGCGTGGGGTGGTGCGATCATCATCACGTTTGGCGTGCTCTGCCTGAACATCCTCGTGCGTATCATGTTCCGTAAAAAGATTTAGGAATCCATCATGCAAACCAACGTAACGACCAAGCGTGATATGACGTTCTCGCAGCTTCGCGGCGATTCGACCCAGGTTGACCACTCGGAACTGCGCACGAAGATCCAGATCCGCAACCTGGATTTTTACTACGGATCCTTCCAGGGGTTGAAGAAGATCAACCTGGATATTCGAGAAGGGATGGTCACCGCCTTCATTGGTCCGTCGGGTTGTGGCAAATCCACCTTGCTGCGCACTCTCAACCGGATGTATGACCTGTACCCGGGGCAGCGGGCCACGGGTGAGATCCTGCTCAATGGTCATAACATGCTTGACCAGGGGCAGGATGTGAATGCCCTGCGTGCGAAGGTGGGGATGGTTTTCCAGAAGCCGACGCCTTTTCCCATGTCCATTTACGAGAACATCGCGTTTGGCGTCCGTCTGTACGACAGTCTTTCCCGTGCGGACATGGATAACCGGGTCGAATGGGCATTGCGCAAGGCGGCCCTGTGGGATGAGGTCAAGGACAAGCTGAATCAGAGCGGTCTGTCCTTGTCCGGTGGCCAGCAACAGCGCCTCTGCATTGCCCGTGGTGTTGCAGTCAAGCCGGAAGTGCTGCTGCTTGATGAGCCTACCTCCGCACTTGATCCCATTTCCACGGCAAAGGTCGAGGAGCTCGTTCATGAGCTCAAGAGCGAGTACACCATCGCCATCGTGACCCATAACATGCAGCAGGCTGCGCGGGTTTCCGACTACACGGCCTACATGTATCTGGGCGAGCTGGTTGAGTTCGGGCTCACCGATGAGATCTTCATCAAGCCCAAGCGCAAGGAAACCGAGGACTACATTACCGGGCGTTTCGGCTGATTGATACGGCTGCGGTAACAAGAGGAGGGTCGGCTGCGCCGGCCCTTTTTTTGACCTTCATTCCCGGGAAGGATAGAATTAAAGGATTTGGCTCTGGTGTTCCAAGGTGCGAAAGAAACTTGTAGTCGGCAACTGGAAGATGAATGGGGATCTGGCGCGCAACGCGGCATTGCTGGAGGGTGTCTGCGCTGCCTCCGGCCAGGATGTCGAAATTGTGGTCTGTCCTCCCTTTCCTTATCTGGCTCAGGCGCATGAAAGGCTTGTCCAGTCTGGAGTGCTGCTGGGGGCTCAGAACGTCGCGGCTTTTGCAGATGGGGCTTTTACGGGGGAAACCTCCGCCGCAATGCTCAAGGATCTGGGGTGTAGCTGGGTCATCGTCGGGCATTCAGAGCGCAGGGCGCTTTTTGGTGAGTCGAACGAAGTCGTGGCGAGCAAGCTGCATCGCGTGACTGAGGCGGGGCTTTGTCCGATTCTGTGCGTGGGAGAAACCCTTGAGCAGCGGGAGTCCGGGCGGGCGGAGGAGGTTGTTGCTTCTCAGCTTGCAGGTGGGCTGGCGGATATGGGTAGCTCCCGCTGCGTGCTGGCCTATGAGCCTGTCTGGGCCATCGGTACGGGTCGCACGGCAACGCCAGTTCAGGCTCAGGGGATGCACGAGTTCATCCGTGAGTGCGTTCGGAGGCGGGGTCTCGATGGTGAGTCAGTGCGTATTCTTTATGGCGGCAGTGTCAATCCGGCCAACGCAGCAGAGTTGTTTGCGTGTCCGGATATCGATGGTGCGCTGGTGGGTGGGGCCTCCCTTGAGGCGAATGGATTTTTGGCGATTTGTGCAGCTGCGGCTGCTTCCTGACGGATTTTGGAGAGTGTGATGGGTGGTGTGGTTTTTTCCATTGTTTTGACGGTGCATATCCTGGCAGGACTCGGGGTGATTGGCCTTGTGCTCATGCAGCATGGCAAGGGCGCCGACATGGGGGCTGCTTTCGGAAGTGGTGCTTCCGGGAGTCTGTTTGGATCGTCTGGTTCGGCAAATTTCCTGAGTCGGACTACGGCAGCCCTGGCTGCGGTGTTCTTTCTGACCAGTCTTGGGCTGAGCTATTTGGCGGGTTATAAATCTCCGACGGGCTCCAGTGTGATGGATGGTGCAGTTCCTATTCCTG
>NZ_JAQUVG010000172.1 GCF_028693495.1 Zoogloea sp.
GGATCGGTGGCAAGGGTATCTGCCTGGGGCCGCAGAATTTCCTGGGGCGTGCCTACCAGCAGATTCCGGTGGGTATCACCGTGGAAGGGGCCAACATCCTCACCCGCAGTCTGATCCTCTTCGGGCAGGGAGCGATCCGCTGTCACCCCTACGTGCTCAAGGAAATGGACGCGGCCCGCCGCGGTGACCTGGATGCCTTCGACGTGGCCTTCTGGGGGCATGTGGGCTACACGCTGCAGAATGCGGCAGGGGCGGTGGTGATGGGTGTGACCGGATCGCGCTTCGTGCCGGTGCCGGCCAGTGTGGCGCCGGAAACTCGGCGCTATTACCAGCAGCTCACCCGTTTCTCTTCCGCCTTTGCCTTCCTGGCCGACCTTGCCATGGGTACCCTCGGCGGGGCCCTCAAGCGCAAGGAGAAACTGTCGGCCCGGCTGGGGGACATCCTTTCCCTGATGTACCTGGCCTCCGCCACCCTCAAGCGCTATGAGGCCGAGGGGCGCCAGTCTGCGGATGCGCCGCTGATGCACTGGGCCATCCGGGACTGCCTGTTCCGCATCCAGAGCGCCTTCGAGGGGGTGATCGCCAACTTTCCGAACCGCCTGTCCGCCATCTTGTTGTGGCGTCTCGTGGTCTTTCCGCTCGGGCGGCCGCACGTGATGCCGTCGGATCAGCTCGGTCACGAGGTGGCCCGCCTGTTGATCGAACCTTCCCCCAGCCGCGACCGCCTGACCTGCGATGTGTTCATCCCGACCGATCTGGAGGAGCCCGTGGCGGCCCTTGAGGCGGCGCTTGAGGCTGCCATCGCGGCAGAGCCCGTTGAAGCCAAGGTGCGCCAGGCCGTCAAGGGCAAGCGCTTCACTCCCGGGATCGTGGTGGGCGGCGGCGTGGATGCACTGTACGACCAGGCATTGGCTGAGGGCATCCTGACCCAGGACGAATACGCCGTGATCCAGCGTCGGGGAGAGCTCCGCGACCAGGTGATCCGGGTGGATGACTTTCCTTACGACTTCGGTCTCAAAGCGGCGCTGGCAGACGTGAGCGCGCCCTGCTGCAGGGCGGCCTGACCCCATCGTGACAACCATGACCATGACGCAGCCGATCTACATCATCGACGGGGCGAGGACCCCCTTCCTCAAGGCCCGCAATGGGCCGGGGCCCTTCAGCGCTGGGGATCTGGCCACGGCGTCCGGCAGCGCGCTGCTGGCCCGCCAGCGGTTTGCGCCGGAGCAGCTGGACGAGGTCATCCTGGGGTGCGCCAGTCCGTCGGCCGACGAGGTGAACATCGGCCGGGTGGTGGCCCTGCGCATGGGCTGCGGCATCCAGGTGCCAGGCTGGACGGTGATGCGCAATTGTGCCTCGGGCATGCAGGCGCTGGATTCCGCCATCGCCAACATCCTGTGCGGCCGCGCCGGGCTGGTGATGGCCGGCGGGGTGGATGCCCTGTCCCGGGCGCCCCTCTTTTACTCCGACCGGATGGTGCGCTGGTTCGCCGGCTGGATGCAGGCCCGTAGTCTGGGCCGCAAGCTGGACATGCTCCGGCAGTTCCGTCCAGGCTATCTGGCCCCGGTGATCGGCATCATGAAGGGCCTCACGGATCCCATCGTGGGCCAGTTGATGGGGCAGACCGCCGAGAACCTGGCCTGGCAATTCGGCATTGGTCGCGACGAGATGGATGCTTTTGCGGTGGAGAGCCATCGCCGGGTGGCCGCGGCCCACGATGCCGGCCACTTTGCCCGGGAGCTGGTGCCGCTGATCGAGCGGGATGGCACGCTGCATGGGGTAGACGACGGCGTGCGGCGGGATGCCTCGATCCAGGGGCTCGCCAGGCTCAAGCCCTTCTTCGACAAGAAATACGGGCGTGTCACGCCGGGCAACAGCTCCCAGATCACCGATGGCGCCGCCTGGCTGATCCTGGCGTCGGAAGCTGCCGTTGAACGCTATGGTCTGGCCCCCATCGGGCGTATTGTGGATCGCCAATGGGCCGGCCTTGAACCCGAGCTGATGGGTCTGGGCCCGGTGCATGCGGCCACACCGATCCTCCAGCGTCAGGGGCTGGCGCTGGAGGATATCGATCTCATCGAGATCAACGAAGCCTTTGCGGCCCAGGTGCTGGCCTGTCTGCGGGCCTGGGAGGATGACGAATACTGCCGGAGCCGGCTGGCCTTGCCCGTTGCGCTGGGGCGGGTGGATCCGGAACGCCTCAATGTGGATGGCGGTGCGGTGGCTTTGGGTCATCCGGTGGGCGCCAGCGGTGTGCGTATCGTGTTGCACGTGCTGGAGGCGCTGCACCGCACCGGTGGCCGACGCGGGCTGGCCAGCATCTGCATCGGTGGCGGTCTGGGTGGGGCGATGCTGGTGGAGGCGGTCTGATGAACCTGAATCACTGGAAGCTGGAGCGGGATGGGGACGACCTGGCCTGGGCCACGCTGGATGTGGCCGATGGGGCGATCAACACCCTGGGCATGGCGGTGCTCGCCGAGCTCGGTGAGCTCCTGGACGAGCTCGAGCGCAGGCCGCCCGCCGGGCTGGTGATCCGCTCCGGCAAGGACGCCGGTTTCATTGCCGGTGCCCGTATCGAGGAGTTCACCCGCATCGGCTCCCCAGAGGCCGCCCGGGTGCTGGTGGAGCGGGGCTGGAACACCTTCATGCGGCTGGCTTCGGTGACCTATCCGACGCTGGCCCTGATCCGCGGACACTGCATGGGGGGCGGACTGGAGCTGGCGCTGGCCTGCCGCTACCGCCTGACGGTGGATGAGCCGGGTACCCGCCTGTCCCTGCCCGAGGTGATGCTGGGCATCTACCCGGCCTGGGGGGGCATGCGCCGCCTGCCCGCCTTGATTGGTCCTGCCGCGGCCCTCGACCTGATGCTGACCGGCAAGGCGGTGGATGCCGTCCAGGCCAGGCGTCTGGGGCTGGCGGACGATTGCGTGCCGGCCCGGGTCATGGACAATGCCGCACGCATGGTGCTGCTGTCCGGCCAGCCCCCCCGGCGCCCGACGTTCCTGCAGCAGCTGATGAATGGCCCGCTGGCGGGCGTTGTGGCTGTTAAGGCACGCCGGCAGGTGGCCGCCAAGGCGAGCCCCGGGCAGTATCCAGCTCCTTTTGCCATCATCGACATCTGGGCTCGCCATGGTGGCAATGCGCTGGCGGTGCCTGCCGGGTCTGCTGCTTCCCTGGCCGCAATCTTCCGTTCGCCCACGGCTAGGAACCTGATCCGCGTGTTCTTCCTGCAGGAGCGCCTGAAGTCCT
>NZ_JAQUVG010000086.1 GCF_028693495.1 Zoogloea sp.
AGTTCGGCGGGTCACGTTAGCTTGCGGGGTCGAGCCGCCAAAATATTGCGCGACCTCTCCCCGCCATCCTCCACCCCGTAGTCTCTTTCATCATCAGGGGTGGCGCGAGTCGCAATGATCGTTAGCAAAAAGCAATCTGAAGAACAAAAAAGTGCTGAGCTCACCGATTCTGTTCAGTGACGAGGTGGGCTATACGGCGCTGGTCATCGGTGGGCGTTATCCACAGGCGCACATGCAAGGCCAACAGAGCCGTGAATTGTGTCTGTTCGAAATTCGGACGGGGAAGGCGGAAATTAGTGTGGCAGATTCGCTGATGCCAACCAAATGAAAGTGGAGCAAGCAGGCCCTTGACCAACTCCAGCCTGAGTTCTTAATCGCGTTGGAAAGGCCGCTTTGGGTCGAATGCTGACTTGGGTGTGGCTGTCGTTGCGTATTGGCTGAAGGGATGCCACCGTAGGTAATGGTGCGGCGATAGTAGCGCCTCCATCTCTCGTTGATGTCCAGACGCCGGTTTTGTCCAACCCGCGTTACCCTGTACCCATGTGTGCCAACTACCGCCCATCGTCCCCTGAAGCGCTGGCTGCATTTCCGTTGCCGCCGCCCGATTTCAGCTATGGGGAGGCTTATCCGGGCGCCATCGTCCCTGTCGTCACCAACTTCGCACCACGGATGTGGGTGCCGGCGTGCTTCGGCCTGATTCCAGCATGGGCCAAGGACACCAAGATCGCGCGAAGCACCTATAACGCTCGATCCGAGACGGTTGGAGAGAAGCCCTCCTTCCGCAGTGCCTGGAAACGTGGGCAGCTCTGCATCATCCCCGCAGACGCCCTCCATGAGCCTTGCTACGAGACGGGCAGTGCTGTGCGCTGGCGGATAGAGCGGACGGACGGCAAGCCGATGGGGATCGCGGGACTGTGGGAGCGGCTTCTCAAGGACGATGGCCTTCCTTCATGGTCCATGACCATGCTGACGATCAGCGCTGACAGCGATCCTGTGTTCAGGCGCTTTCACAAGCCCGGTGATGAGAAGCGGTCTGTGGTGATCCTGTCCGATGATGCCTGGGGCGACTGGCTTCGGTGCAAGTCGGAAAATGAGGCGCGAGCGATGCTGAAGAGGGCTTCAATTCAGTTGAACGCCGTATCCGACCCGCGCTGATCAAGGTCTTGAGTCTTGCCCTGTCTGTGGCGGTGTCGTATGGTGACAAGAACGCACCGTAACCGGCTCCTCTGCGCGCTCTGATGATGAGCTGACAATCAAAGAACAGCATCGCTTCCGCATACTGCCTCTCGCGGCATTCAATCACCAGGGCCTGTTCTGGATAGAACGTATCCATAGGTCGTTTCCTTCGGGTGTCCCCGACAAGAAAATCGGTGCTGATGAATCTCCCGGGCGCCGCGTGTCCATCTTCCTGCTGCACACATGCGTACCTCGGGATAGAGGCCTCGTGCTGATGGGGCGTGGCACCAACAAGGATGTACATGAGCATGCAATCAGAAGATGACGTCATCACCACACGGTTTGCCCGCATTTTTGCCGGTAACCAGGTCTGGCTGGCTGCAGGGCGGCGGATTTGTGTGGGGGGCGAGACCTTCCGGATTTTCGGTCATATCCCTGAAACCTGTCTGGGCCAGGTGGCCCATTGGCGCAGGCGGAGCAGCGAGGTGCGGGAAGGCCTTGAGCAGGCCATGTTGCAGGCGCAGGGTCGCCGGCTGGAGGAGGCACTGGTCGCTGCGATCGACGTCATCACGGACTACCTGACATCCTGCGAGCAGGAAGGCCTGGAGCCCAGCCTGCGCCGGTTGCGGGAGGAGTGGTCGGGCGGAGAGCTGGATCTGGGGTCCATCGGGAAACGCCTGGCCAAGTCCCTGGAGGATCTGCGGGCAAAGCGTCGCCAGCGGGACCTGGCCGCCCAGATCGGACGTTCCCTCAAGCTGTCCGAGTATCCCGACACCTTTCCTGCCCGCAGACGGCCGCGCAGATTGATTGCAGTTCTGGGGCCCACCAATTCCGGCAAGACCCACGATGCCTTCGAGCGGCTGGCCATGGCGGCTTCGGGGGTTTATCTAGGGCCCTTGCGCCTGCTGGCTCTGGAGGCCTTTACCCGTCTGAACGAGGAGTTCGGGGTCAGTGCCTCGCTGATCACCGGGGAGGAGCACCGCATCGTGGAGGGGAGCCGGGTGACCGCGTCCACCATCGAGATGCTCGACCCGTCCGTAGTCCTTGAGGTGGCCGTCATCGACGAGATCCAGATGCTCAGCGATCCGGATCGGGGATGGGCCTGGACCCAGGCTGTGGTGGGGGCGAATGCGGAAGAAGTGTGGCTGGTGGGGGCTTTATCCGCCGAGCCGGCCATCGTCGCGCTTGCTGAGCGCCTGGGCTTGCCCCTGGAAGTCCGTCACAAGCATCGCAAGCACCCGCTGCTGGTGGGGCAGCCCTTGGGCAGCCATCCTGCCGGAGCCCTGAGACGAGGCCGCGCCGGGGATGCCTTCATTGTGTTTTCCCGACGGGACGCCCTCAACCTGAGGGATGATCTGCTGGCCCTGGGCAAGAAGGTTGCCTGCATCTATGGCGCCCTGTCGCCCGAGGTACGGGAACGGGAGGCCCGACGTTTTGCCCAGGGGGATGCGGATATCCTGGTCGCTACCGATGCGATCGGGATGGGCTTGAACCTACCTATCCAGCGGGTCGTGTTCACCGCAGTGGAGAAATATGACGGGGTGAGCCGTGATCTCCTGTCGGCGTCCCTACTCCAGCAGATCGGTGGGCGGGCAGGGCGCTTCGGCCATCAGGCAGAGGAAGGGCTGGTGGCGGGGCTGACGCCGGCAGAGCACCAGGTGGTGGTGTCCCTGATGAAGGCTGCTCAGCCGCCCCTGGAGGCCCAGGGCTTTCAGATCACGGCGGGCAGTGCCTATCTTGAGCAACTGGCCCGAATGTCCGGTGATAGCCGCCTCGAGGCGCTTCTTTCCCTGTTTCAGCTCCATGCGGATTGCGGCGACGGTTTCTTCAGGCCCCATATTCCCGAAGAACAACTGGCCCGGGCCGCGCAGCTGGATCGGATGAAGAATCTTTCCTTAAGCTTGAAGCATGTATTTTCCATGGCCCCGATGGCTTCCCAGAACGAGACTATCGACGGGGTATGGCGGGGGTGGGCGTATGCGGTTCATCAGGGGAGGCGGATTGCGCTGGATTTCCTGCCCCGGCTCCCGCGGCGTGCGTCCCTGGAAGAAGGCGAGATCACGGTACGTCTGTTGGCCGCTTATCGTTGGTTTGCCTATCGGTTGCCGGAGTGGTTCGTGGATCTCGAGCAGGCCGATCGCCACTTGCCGGAGTGGATCGCCGTGGTGGATGGCCATCTGCGCAGCCGTCACCGGCAAGGCGTCGGTGGAGGTCGGAAGGGGATGCCGAGCTGGTATTGGCCGCGTCGGAGCTGAGGCCTGCGGTGTGTGGGTGTGCAGCATGGATGATAAATTTTTGCTATGTCTTTCTTCCCTTTTCTTCTGATTGTGATATCATTCTTTCCCTAGTCGGGGCGTAGCGCAGCCTGGTAGCGCACTTGCATGGGGTGCAAGGGGTCGCGAGTTCGAATCCCGCCGCCCCGACCAAAGAATCAAGCACTTAGGCCACTCAAAAGAGTGGCCTAAGTGCTTTTTCGTGTCTGGAGACGCCCTTCCCGTGCGGCGTTGTCAGCCTGACGCTGCAGGTATTTTCCGCAGATTAATGCATAAGCTTTTCAATATTTAATCTAATGGGTGGCAAGGGGCGACATTAAGCTTGCGATGCTCCGCACTTAATCTTTCCCGTCGCCATGCTGATTCCCGAGTTCTACGCTGCCCCCTTTGTGGGCGGGGTACTGATCGTCCTGTTTGTCTGTTTCCTGAAAGAGTGGCTCAAGCCGGATGTGGCGGTGATGGCGGCCGTTGCCGTGCTGTTGCTGGCTGGGGTGCTCAAGTCCAGGGAGGTCATTGGGGTGTTCGGCAACAGTGCTCCCATTACCATCGCCTGTCTTTTCGTCATCAGCGGCGCCCTGTCCCGTACGGGATGCGTGGACAAGCTGGGGGAATGGCTGGGGCGGGCGGCGGTAGGTGGTGAGCGCCCCTTGCTCTTTGCCTTGATGGGGCTGGCGCTGGTGGTCTCTCCCTTTGTTAACAACACGCCGGTGGTCATGGTGATGATTCCGGCGGTGATCGCCGTTGCGTCCCGCCACGGTCTTGCCCCGTCCCGCCTGCTGATTCCCCTGTCCTACGCCACCATTCTGGGGGGGTTGGTGACGATGGTGGGTACCTCCACCAACATCCTGGTGGACGGGGTGGCGAGGGCCCATGGGTTGGCGCCGTTCTCCATGTTTGAAATCAGCTTGCCAGCCATGGTCATGGCCGTGGTCGGTTTTGCGTTCATGCTGGCCCTGGCCCCCCGGGTGCTGCCCGTACGCGAAACCCTGACCCAGCAGTTCACCGGTGGTCAGGAGCGCTGGTTCATGGCGGAACTGTTCGTGCCTGAAGAGTCGCACCTAGCGGGAAAAACCCTCCAGGAGGCGGGTCTGAGCACGGAGGGCGTACAGGTCCTGAGTCTGTCCCGCAATGAGCAGGTGGTTTCTTCTCCGGCGCCGGAATGGCGACTGGAGAGGGGGGACCGGCTTGTAGTGCATAGCCGGAGCAGCGCCATGCTCCATCTGCGCCAAAGGGATCTCCTGGGCGTGCAGGTAGATGCGGCGATCCAGGCCCATGATCTGGAAACCCTGCGTAGGCGGGACGTGGTCATCGTCGAAGCCCTGGTCGGCCAGACGTCCCGCTACGTCCTGCGCCCCATTCGTGACCTGGATCTGCTGGCCCGCTACGGGGTTCATCTGATCGCGGTGCATCGGCGCAACGCGTCCATCTCGGAGATCGGTGAGGACTTCCAGTTGCTGGGGGGCGATGTACTGCTGGTGGAGGGGACACCCGACCAGATCAAGCGTTTCTGCGATAACGGGGATCTCTTTGCCATTACCGAGGGCAGGGAGGTGGTCGGACGCCAGCACAAGGCGCCCGTAGCCCTGGCAACCATGGTGGGGGTGATGCTGCTGGCAGCCCTTGACGTGATGCCCATTGAGGGATTGGCGATCATCGGCGCTGCGGTGGTGGTGGCCAGCGGTTGCATCACCAGCGACGAGGCCTACAAATCCATTGAGTGGCCGATTCTCGTGCTGATCTTCGGCATGCTGGCCATCAGTATCGCCATGAGGAACTCCGGCCTGGACCAGATGCTCGCAGCTGAACTGGCGCGGCTTGGGCAGGGGCTGTCCCCCTGGATGATGCTGAGCCTCGTGATCCTGATCACCTCTGTTGCCACGGAAATCCTCAGCAACAACGCCATTGCAGTTTTGTTCACGCCGGTGGTGATTGGCCTGGCCCAGCAGATGGGGGTTGACCCTCGTCCGTTCGTGGTGGGGGTGATGTTTGCCGCCAGTTGCAGCTTTGCAACCCCCATCGGCTACCAGACCAACACGCTGGTGTATAGCGCGGGCAACTACCGGTTCAGCGATTTCTCCCGCCTGGGCGTGCCGATGAACATCCTTACCTGGCTGCTGTGCAGCCTCCTGATCCCGATGTTCTGGCCTTTCCTGCCCTGAAGCATCCCCTGCGGCTCACAGAAAGCGGAAGGCAAGGGCTGCAACCAGGGTGGGGATCAGGGCTGCGCCCAGCAGCCCCAGCGGGTTGACCGCCTCGTCGGTGAAGCTGGATTTTAGGATCGAGACGCCAGCGGGGTTGGGGGCGTTGGCGATGATGGTCAGACCACCTCCCGTCACCGCACCGGCGACCAGGGCGTATTTGAAATCGTCGGAAAGCCCTTCCACCAGCGAACCCAGGTAAGTCAGTGCCGCATTGTCAGTCACCGCTGTGAGGGCAGTGGCGCCGATGAACACGGCGTCGCTGCTCATGCTCATCAGCAAGGGCTGCAGCCACCATTGCTGCAGGCCGCCCAGCACGACCAGCCCCGCCAGGAAGAACGCGACCAGCAAGCCTTCCTTGAGGATCAGGCGATCCTGGTGCTGTGCGTAGGCGTGGGCCACTCCGAGAAAGAACAGGAAAATTCCCAGGAAGATCGCTGGGTGATGGGCAAACACCACGACGCCCAGGAGGAAGAGCAGGTGGGCCAGGGTCAGCAGCAGGGGAACAGGGACGGCGCTCTCGTCCTTGCCTGCAGGGGGCCGGGCGGCCAGTTCCTGACGGAACAGCAGGGTCACGCCGAGGGCGTTGATGGCAACGGCGATGGCGGCCTTCCAGCCAAAATGGCTCAGCATGAAGGGGGTGTTCCATTCCCAGGTGCTCGCCACCATCAGCACCGGAGGCGCGGCAAAGTGGGTCAGCGTGCCGCCAATGGAGATGTTGACGAACAGGACGCCCAGGGTGGCGTACATCAGGCGGCTGGAGATGCCTTTGCGGTAGAACTGGTCCCGCAGGATGAGGGCGCCCAGGGTCATGGCGGCAGGTTCGGTGATGAATGACCCCAGCAGAGGCACGAAGGCCAGTACCGTGAAGTAGGTGGCCGCAGCTCCGGGCAGGGGAATCAGGCGTCCGATCTGCAGCACGAGCCCAGACGCGGTTCGGAGGATGGGGCGGGTGCCTGCGATCACCATGATCGCGAAGACGAAGAGGGGTTCGGTGAAGTTGCGGGACTCGATGTAGGCAATCGACTCTTCGGAGCCGACGAGGAAGAACATCGCGATCGTCAGCACCATGGCCCAGAAGCCGAAGACGACTTCCACTTCGCCCAGCAAGTGAAAGAGGCCCGCATGGGCCGGACGGGTATGGGCCAGATGTTCAAAGTACTTGGTGGAAAAGGTATGCAGGATCGCAATCGCGAACAGTGCGGCGCCGATCATCTGGATCGTGGTCGGGGTCATCCGGGGCTCCGGTCATGGGCGGGTTCCTTTGCCAGACACCGTATCCAGGGGCCGGGTTCCACGCAGAATGAGACAGCCCCGTCTCCGTTGCCGGAAGACGGGGCTGTCGGAAGGGGAGGACTCGGGGCGCCAGTGGATGGCGCCCCTGCAAGCTCCCAGGATCAGGCGAAATTCGCTGCAGCGAAGTCCCAGTTGGCCAGGCTGTTCAGGAAGGTTTCCACGAACTTGGGACGGGCATTGCGGTAGTCGATGTAGTAGGCGTGTTCCCACACGTCGATGGTCAGCAGGGGCTTGCCTTCGCCGCTCTTCAGCGGGTTGCCGGCGGCGCCAGTGTTGACGATGTCAACGCTGCCGTCGGCCTTCTTGACCAGCCAGGTCCAGCCGGAGCCGAAGTTGCCCACGGCGGAAGCCTGGAAGGCCTTCTTGAACTCGTCGAAGGAGCCCCACTTGGCGTTGATCGCGTCGGCCAGGGCGCCGGCAGGGGCGCCGCCACCGTTCGGCTTGAGCGAGCTCCAGAAGAAGGTGTGGTTCCAGACCTGGGCTGCGTTGTTGTACACCCCGCCGGCAGGGGCCTTCAGGAAGGTCTCTTCCACGGACAGGTTCTCGTACTCGGTGCCGGGGATGAGGTTGTTCAGGTTGGTCACGTAGGCCTGATGGTGCTTGCCATAGTGATACTCGAAGGTTTCTTCGGAAATGTGGGGGGCCAGGGCATTCTTGGCGTAGGGCAGTTCGGGCAGGGTGTGAGCCATGTGGTTTTCTCCGGGGTTTAGGAATTTGTCCGACAATTCTAGTCGGGAATTGGTTCTATACACAAACGGGAGTACGCCCGTTGCAAAGGGCATGTCAAGACCGTCATCCTCTATTGTGCCCCGGAGGGGTGAGCCTTGGGCAAGGCTTTAAGCTCCGGGGCAAGGTCGGGTGGATGCTTTTCAAGGACGCTGGCGGAGATCTGACCCGTATGAAACTCCACCTGGATGATCGAGCCTGGAGACACATCTGCAGGATCCCGGACGAGGGTGCCTGCCTGATTGCGGGTAATGCTGTAGCCCCGTGCGAGGACATTCCGGGGGTCCAGATGGGAGAGGTGCTGGGCAAGGGTCTCCACGTGCCGCTGCCTCAGTTCGAGGGCGGCTTGAGCGGAGCGGTGCAGCCGTCGTTGCAGATCATGCAGCCGGGCGTAAAGAGGAGGCAGATCGGGCCGTTGGATTTCCAGGCGCAAGCGGAGGCGCTGGATCTGGTGGTCTCCCCGTGTGAGCTGGGTCCGCAACTGAACCTGCAGTCGCCGGTCCAGACTCTCCAGGCGCAGGCGGGCACTTTCCAGCCGTTGGCGTGGATGCACGAGCCGGGCGGCGACCCGATCCAGGCGCTGGGCGGCATGCTCGAAGCGACGCGTCATGCTTCTCTGCAGGCGCAGGGCCAGGTGCTGGAGGGTGTCCTGCAATTCAACAAAGCCACTGCTGGCCAGTTCCGCTGCGGCCGTGGGGGTGGCGGCCCGGACATCGGCAGCGAAGTCGGCGATGCTCACATCCGTTTCATGACCGACTCCGACAATCACCGGGATCGGGCAGGCCCGGATCGCCCGGGCCACGCGCTCGTCGTTGAATGCGGCGAGATCTTCCAGACTGCCCCCGCCCCGGACCAGCAGGAGTAGGTCATTCCCGTCGATCAGCGCCCGTGTTCCCGCCAGGCGGATCGCTTCGGCAATGAGTGCGGGTGCGCTTGCGCCCTGGACCTGGGTGGGGTAGAGCCACAGGGGCAGATGGGGAGCTCGCCGGGCCAGGGTCGCAATGACATCCTTCCAGGCGGCGGCCTGGGGGGAAGTGACGACCGCAACCCCCCGAGGGAAGCGGGGCAGGGCGCGTTTAAGCCCCGCATCGAAAAGTCCTTCAGCCTGGAGGCGGGATTTCAGGCGCAGGAAAGCCTCGTAGAGATGACCGAGTCCGGCCTGGCGAATCGACTCTACGTTCAGCTGGTAATCTCCCCTGGGTTCAAAGAGGGTGACCAGGGCGCGCACCTCCACCTGCATTCCATGTTCGAGCCGGAAGGCGAGGTGCTGGGCCTTGTTGCGCCACATGGTGCAGCGCACCTGAGCTTCCTTGTCCTTGAGGGTGAAGTACAGATGGCCCGAGGCCGCCTGAGTGAGGGTGGATACTTCGCCGGCAATCCACATCAGGGGGAAACTGCCTTCAAGGGCCTCGCGGGCCGCCCGGTTGATCCAGGACACGGAAACGACTTCAGAGGGCTTGACTTTGATGCTTGAATCAGGGGTCTGCATGGAGCGGGATTGTACCGGAATCCACAATTCATTCCCCAGTCGCCAAAAAAAGCGCCGGAACGCCCTTGACTTGCTTGATATTTTTTAAGTTATTGATTTTTAAAGGTTCGTTCCTTAGCCTATTTTTTGACCCGACCACTAAAAACCCTTCTAAACTGCGGGTTTAGCAGGATCCCCGGGCATCAATCCACAAAGTTATCCACAGATTTTGTGGATTATCTGGATTTGCCAGGCTGTTGCTCTGAAGGGCCGGGCGGGTTAGAGTTTCGGGCTTAGTTCGATTCTCGGGAGTAGTCCTAGTGTTCGCCATCATTCAGGCTGCCGGCTGGCCCATCTGGCCATTGCTGTTTGCATCCATCATTGCTGTGGCCCTGATCATCGAGCGCCTGATTACTTTGCGTCGCAACAAGATTCTGCCCCCGGGATTGCTCGATAAGGTCGTTGCCGAACTGCGCCAGTCCGGGGTGACGCCGGAAATGATCAATCGCGTTGCCCTCAGCTCTCCCCTTGGACGGGTGCTGGCCTCCGGCCTGCGCAACGTCCGCAGTTCCCGTGAGCTGATGAAGGAATCCATTGAGGAAACCGGTCGGGCTGTGACCCACGATCTGGAGCGCTTTCTGACCACCCTGGGTACGATCGCCTCGATCAGCCCGCTGATGGGGCTGTTCGGCACCATCGTCGGAATGATCGAGATCTTCGGCTCCCAGGCGCCCGGGGGGTCGAACCCCCAGCAACTGGCTCAAGGCATTTCGATTGCGCTCTACAATACGGGTTTCGGTCTGGTGATTGCCATTCCGAGCATGATCTTCTGGCGCCACTTCCGGGCGACCGTCGATAGTCTCGTGGTGGAAATGGAGCAGCAGGCGATCCGTCTGGTTGAAGTGGTTCATGGCGAGCGTCGCTGAGGTCCCGTCATGAACTTCGGTCGTGGTCGTGCCCGTGAAGAGCCGGAAATCAATCTGATCCCGCTGATCGACGTGCTGCTGGTGATCATCATCTTCCTGATGCTGACCACTACCTATTCCCGTTTTGCCGGGTTGGAAATCAACCTTCCCACTGCCGAGACCCAGTCTTCCAGTGAGCGTCCGGTAGAAGTCAATGTGGCCGTGACGGCGGCTGGAGAGGTCGTGATCAACAAGCGGCCGGTGTCCAGCGCCGACATTCCTGCCATTGCCGCGGCCATGCAGGCGGTTGTACCCACGGGAGCCAAGGACCCCGTCGTGATCATCAATGCGGATGCCAAGGCGGCTCACCAGCGAGTCATTGATGTGATGCAGGCTGCCCAGCAGGCCGGGCTGGTGCACATTTCCTTCGCCACCCAGGCGGCCCAGCGCTAAGCCCTTCTCCATGCCAGCGAGTGCGCCCGGCTTCTGGCGGCATCGTGGGGTGATTGCCTGGAGCCTTTTCCCCTTGTCCCTCCTGTTTGGTGGCCTAGCGGCCCTCCGCAGGGTTCTTTTCCGCTGGCGCATCCTTCAGAGGGTAGTGCTCCCTGTTCCAGTCGTCGTCGTGGGCAACGTGGCGGTGGGTGGGAGCGGCAAGACACCGGTCACCCTGTGGCTGGCGGACGTATTGCGACAGCGCGGATATCATCCGGGGATCCTCAGTCGAGGATATGGCGGGCAGGTGGAGGGGGTGGCGGAGGTTCCTCCGGACGGAGATCCCATCCGCTATGGAGACGAGCCCGTCCTGATGGCAGCCCGTTCCGGTTGCCCTGTATTCGTGGGACGGGATCGCCCTGCGGCCGGTCAGGCCCTGTTGGCGGCCCACCCGTCAGTCAATGTGCTGCTCGCCGATGATGGATTACAGCATTACCGGCTGGCACGGAATCTGGAAATCGTTGTTGTGGACGAGGCGACTCTGGGCAACCGGCTTCTGCTTCCGGCGGGTCCCCTCAGGGAAGGGCTGGCCAGGTTGGGGAAGGGGAGTTTCATCTTCGCCCATGGTGCCCTTTCAGCTCCCGTTCGCGCTGCTGCACATGGAGTCCCCATTTTCGAGTTTGATCTGCGGGGAGACCTGTTCGAGCGCATCGGCACCCGTCAGGAGCGCTGCTCTGCGGAGGTGTTCAAGGGGCGTCGGGTGCATGCCCTTGCAGGCATCGGTCGTCCTGAGCGTTTTTTTGCCCAGCTTGAAGCCATGGGGCTGATGATCGAGCGGCGTCCATTTCCTGATCACCACGCTTTTTGCGAAGCGGATTTGTACATTCCCGACGGGGACGTGCTACTGATGACCGAGAAGGATGCTGTAAAATGCGCCGCTTTCGCCCCAGCTGACACCTGGGTGTGGCCAGTTCGGGCGCACTTCGCGCCCGAAGCCGCCGAACTGATTGTGGAGAAGCTCGATGGACCCCCGACTGCTTGAGATTCTGGTGTGCCCGATTACCAAGGGCTCCCTCGATTTCCATAAGGATCGACAGGAGTTGTGGAGCGTCAGTGCTCGCCTAGCCTATCCGATCCGTGATGGTATTCCTGTCATGCTTGAAGAGGAGGCCCGTCCCTTGAGTGACGAAGAAGTGGCCCAGGCGCACGCCCGCTGAAATGGGTTTCAAAGTCGTCATTCCTGCCCGGCATTCCTCAAGCCGCTTGCCGGGCAAGCCCTTGCTCGACATCGCGGGCAAGCCGATGATCCTGCGGGTTCTCGAGCGGGCAGCGGATGCCGGCGCCGAGGATATCTGGGTGGCAACCGATCACGACGGGATTGCCGGTGTGGTGCGCGCTGCCGGTGCTCAGGTGGTCATGACGTCTCCGGATCATCCCTCCGGTACGGATCGACTCGCCGAAGTGGCGGGCGTTCTGGGGTGGTCCGACGATACGGTGGTGGTCAATGTACAGGGAGATGAGCCCCTTATTCCGCCTGATCTGATCGGCCAGGTAGCAGCAGAGCTGGCGTCCGATCCGGAGGCAGCGATCGCCACCGCGTGTCACCCGATCTCGTCACCTGAGGAATTCTTTAATCCCAACGTGGTTAAGGTCGTGCTGGATGCCCGCGGACGGGCCCTGTATTTTTCCAGGGCGCCGATTCCCTGGGCGCGGGACGCCTTTGCCTCGGCAACGACAACGCTGCCGGCAGGCTTTTCTGCCTGTCGTCATATCGGCTTGTATGCTTACCGGGCGGGTTTTCTCAAGCGCTATTCAGGCCTCGCCCCGTCACCCCTGGAACAATGGGAAGCCCTGGAGCAGTTGCGGGCCATGGCCCATGGCTTCCCGATCCGGGTGATGCTGCTGGATCACGCGCCTCCTGCCGGCGTGGATACTGCCGAGGATCTTGCACGTGTCCGCCAGGTGTTTGACCTGATGGATGTTTCACGATAGTTTCGCAATCTCATGTCGTATCGACAATAACCAGAGGAGGGAAAGACATGCGTCTGATTCTGTTGGGACCGCCGGGTGCCGGCAAAGGCACCCAAGCCAATTACATCAAGGAAAAATTCGGGATCCCGCAGATCTCCACCGGTGACATGCTGCGCGCGGCCGTCAAGGCCGGCACTCCATTGGGCATCGAGGCCAAGAAGGTCATGGATGCCGGCGGCCTGGTCTCCGACGACATCATCATCGGGCTGGTGAAGGACCGTCTGCAGGAAGCCGACTGTCAGTCCGGCTACATGTTCGACGGTTTTCCCCGTACCATCCCCCAGGCTGAGGCCATGAAGGCGGCTGGCGTGCCCATCGATTTCGTGCTCGAGATCGACGTGCCGGACGAGGAAATCATTGGCCGCATGTCCGGTCGTCGTGTCCATGTGGCTTCTGGCCGCACCTACCACGTCAAGTTCAATCCGCCCAAGGTGGAAGGCACGGATGACGAAACGGGCGAGCCGCTGATCCAGCGGGACGACGACAAGGAAGAAACCGTCAAGAAGCGCCTGGACGTGTATCACTCCCAGACCAAGCCGCTGGTGGCCTATTATTCCGGGTGGGCGGCCAACGGGGATGCCAACGCACCCAAGTATCGCAAGATCGCAGGCCTCGGCAAGGTTGAGGAAATCCGCGATCGCGCCTTCGATGCGCTGAAGTAATCGGCGCTAGCGGGACGTTCGAAAGGCCGGCCGCAGGGTCGGCCTTCTCTTTTTCTGCGCCATCGGGGCGCTGAGGTGGGGTCAGGTCAGAATGGCGAGAAATCTTCTTTATGCCCAATCGGGGGGCATGACGGCCGTGATAAATGCATCCGCCGCCGGGGTGATCGCCACCGCCCGGGAGGCGGGTGCCCAGGTGGGGCAGGTACTGGCAGCCCGCAACGGTATCCTGGGGGTGCTGCGGGAAACCCTGATCGACACAGCGGCTTTGTCCGCCATGGATCTTGAGCGCTTGCGCACGACCCCGGGGGGGGCGTTCGGATCCTGCCGCTTCGACCTGGACGCCCTTGAGGTTAACCCTGCCCAGTACGAGCGCCTTTTTGCGGTGCTGGCAACCCACGACATCGGTTACCTCCTCTACAACGGAGGCAACGGATCCATGGAAACCTGTCGTCAGATCCAGGAGGCGGCGGACCGCCGAGGGTATGCGCTGACGGTGGTTGGCGTGCCCAAGACCATTGACAACGATATCGTGTTGACAGACTGCTGTCCGGGTTTTGGGTCGGCTGCCAAGTACCTCGCTACATCTGTCCGGGAGGTAGGGCTGGACCTGCGGGCCATGACCACCCGTGGCGGCAGGGCTTTTGTGCTGGAAGTCATGGGACGCAACGCGGGCTGGCTGGCGGCAGCCTGTGATCTGGCCAGTGAGGCAGGTTATTGTGCGCCTCACCTGATCCTGATGCCGGAGGTGGTATTCGATGAAGCAGCCTTCCTCGAGCGAGTCAGGGTGATCACCGAGGCCCACGGTGCGTGTGTGATCGTTGCGGCGGAGGGGATCAAGGGGCCGGATGGCAGGGTGCTGTCCATGCAGGAACAGAATGCCAAAGGCTATGTGCAGCTAGGCGGAGCCGGCGAGGTTGTTGCCCAGCGTATCCATCAGGCTCTGGGTTACAAGGTGCATTATGCCGTGGCTGATTATCTGCAGCGGGCTGCCCGTCACCTGGCCTCCCGAACGGATGCCGCCCAGGCCTTTGCGGTGGGCAAGGCGGCGGTACGCCGGGCTCTTGGCGGAAGGCGGGGAGTGATCGGACTGAAACGGATCTCGGATGTGCCCTACCGCTGGAGAACCACCCAGCACTCCTTCGAGAGCGTCGCCAACCTGGAGCGTAAACTCCCACCAGAGTTCATCGCTCCGGATGGCTTCGGCGTGACCGAGGCTTTCAGGGTCTGGTGCCGTCCCCTGATCGCCGGTGAGGATTTCCCCCGTTTCAGGGATGGCCTGCCCGATTATCTCCACCTCCGCCTGGCGTGCGTGCCCCGGCAACTGAGTCACTACGAAGCCTGAGGCCCTGCCGGGTGTGCAGGGCAGATGCACTGGCCATCCAGCGCTTCAGGCGTAGACCGCGGGATTCAGGCTGTAGGTTCCGGTCAGACTGGCCTGTGCCAGGATGTGCCCTTGCATGGCAAGGCGGGCTTCCTGTCCGGTGAAGGCGCCTTTGAGCTCCAGGCGGTCCACGTCGAGGGCGAAGACCGTGAAGATGTAGCGATGGCGGATGCTGTCGTTCCAGGGAGGGCAGGGGCCGTCATAGCCGAAATAGAGGCCCTTCATGTGTTCGTCAGCGGCAAACCAGCCGGTGTAATCGTTGATCCCGTGACGACTGCCGTCCGGGCGATCAGGGCCGGGCTTTCCATTGGGCGTGACTTCGCTGGAGTGGCTCCCCTCGGCAATGCTGCTTGTCTCGGCGGGAATGTTCACCAGAACCCAGTGAAAGAAATCCACCCGCCGCAGATCGGCGGGAACGGTGCGTCCCTCCTGATTCACATCATCTCCCCGGCTTGGTACGTCCGGGTCGTGGCAGATGACCGCAAAGGAGCGGGGGCCCGGGGGGGCCTCACGCCAGGCCAGGGGAGGGTTGCGATTGGCGCCC
>NZ_JAQUVG010000087.1 GCF_028693495.1 Zoogloea sp.
GCTCGAGTTGCGACGCCGGTAAACCCCGGGACTGCCTGGCGAATCAGCAGTGGTTTCTTTTGCCAGTATTCAGCGAGGAATTCCTCCGCTGTCAGGCCGCCTAAAAGTGTATTCATCATGATCCGGATTATAACTGTTCGCCTTGTCTGCCCCTTGCCGGGGATAAAATGGCGCCCTTTCCCATTTCTGGCTGTTTGATGCCCTGTCCTGTCATGAGTGTTCCGGCTGTCCGTGAAGCTGTCATTGAATCCCTGGATCACGATGGTCGTGGTGTGGCCCACGTGGAGGGCAAGGTCGTCTTCATTGAAAGGGCTCTTCCGGGTGAGAAGGTGACGTTCACCCCTTACCGCAGCAAGCCCAGGTACGAGGTGGCGGATGTGTTGCGGGTGGTCGAGCCCAGCGCGCAGCGGGTGACACCGCCCTGTCCCCACTATGGCGTCTGTGGTGGTTGCAGCATGCAGCATCTGGAATCCGGTGCCCAGGTGGCAGCCAAGCAGCGGGTCATGGAGAACGCGCTCTGGCACCTGGGCCGGGTGCGTCCGGAGATCCTTTACCCTGCGATTGTCGGACCGGTCTGGGGGTATCGCTATCGTGCCCGTCTCACCGTACGCCTGGTGCCTAGCAAGGGCGGGGTCCTGATCGGTTTTCATGAGCGGCGCAGCAGCTATGTGGCGCCCATGGAGCAGTGCCCTGTCCTGCCGCCTCATGTGTCGGCACTGGTGCCCCGTCTCAAGACCCTGGTGGCGGGTCTGTCAGCGCCGGATCGTCTCCCGCAGATCGAAATTGCCGTGGGCGAGGGCATCACGGTCCTGGTTTTCCGTCATCTCCTGCCCTTTACCGCAGCGGATCAGGCCCTGCTTGCCGCCTTTGCCCAGGAGGCCCGGGTCCAGGTCTGGGGGCAGCTCCAGGGACCGGATTCGGCGCGTCGCCTGTTCCCCGCCGAGGCCCCCGGCCTCGTCTATACCTTGCCTGAGTTCGGTGTGGCGATGGCTTTCCGGCCAACAGATTTTACGCAGGTCAATATGGGCATCAACCGGCTGCTGATGTGCCGTGCCATGCAGCTCCTCGATCCCCAGCCGGGTGAGCGCATTGCGGATCTGTTCTGTGGCCTGGGGAATTTCAGCCTGCCCATCGCCAAGCTGGGGGCCCATGTGGTGGGTGTCGAGGGTAGCGAGTCGCTGGTGCAGCGGGCCAGTGAGAATGCCGCATTGAATGGTCTGGCCGAGCGCAGCGATTTTTACGCAGCCAACCTGTTTGAAACCACTGAGGACAGTCTGGCCGTCCTGGGACATCTCGACAAGATGCTGATTGATCCCCCCCGGGAAGGGGCCGTTGCCGTAGTCAAGGCCCTGGGTGCCTGTGCGCCGCAGCGCATTGTGTATGTCTCGTGCAACCCGGCCACCCTGGCTCGGGATGCGGCCGTGATGATCCATGAGAAGGGCTATCGCCTCAAGGGCGCAGGGATCGCCAACATGTTTCCTCAGACGTCCCACGTGGAATCCATCGCCTTGTTTGAGCGGGGGTGAATGTAAAAAAGGCGACCCGGAGGCCGCCTTTCTTGCTTACCAGGGAAGATGCTCAGTCCCGGTCGCCGCCGAAGGCCATGATCAGGTTCAGCAGGCTCACGAAGATGTTGTAGATGTTCAGGTATACCGACAGGGTGGCCGTGACATAGTTGGTTTCACCCCCATGCACGATATTGCTGATGTCGTACAGGATGTAGCCCGAGAACAGCATGATCACCGCAGCGGAGATCACGAGGTTCAGTACCGGCATCTGCAGGAAGATGTTGGCCACCACCGCCAGCAGGATCACCACCATGCCCACCATCAGGAACTTGCCCATGTTGGTGAAATCCCGCTTGGACACGCTGGCAATGGTTGCCATCGTCGCGAAGATTGCACCGGTACCGCCCGCCGCCAGGGCGATCATGGAGCCGCCATTGGAGAAGCCCAGCGCGACCTGCAGGATGCGCGACAGCATCAGGCCCATGAAGAAGGTGAAGCCCAGCAGGAGCACGACCCCCATGCTGCTGTTCTTGGTTTTTTCGATGCCGTAGAAAAAGGCGAAGGAAATCCCAAGGAAAAGCAGGAAGGCAATGAACGGGCTCCCCGCCATGAACGAGAACTGCATCTGCACGCCCAGGAGCGCGCCGGCAACGGTCGGCACCATAGTAAGGGCAAGCAGCATGTAGGTATTGCGCAGCACGCGGTTTGCGCCGTGCGACAAAACCTGCGATTGCTGTCCATAAGTGTCGAGTTGCATGGAAATCCTCCGAAAGTGTTGAGCAGTGTAGCCTGCATGGCATGAGAGTATAGAAGCCCCCTGGAAGTTTCAACCTTGTTCCCTTTACATGCTTTTCGGCACTCGCTCCATGCTAGAATGCGCGCCCAATGGAGGTGTGGCAGAGTGGTCGATTGCACCGGTCTTGAAAACCGGCAAGGGGAAACCCTTCGTGAGTTCGAATCTCACCGCCTCCGCCAGGTTGATGTAAGTGCTTGATTGGTAATAATTTCCGTTGTTTCGATGGCTTGGAAGCTGCGGGGGTGACAATCAGCTTCAAACAATGCCGCCTTGCTCGTATCGGGGGGGGGGGGCGACGACAAGAGTTCGAACATCTACGTTCGATTGACCGCTCCGAAAGCGCTACACCAGTACATCACCACCAAAGAGCGCCAGTATCGTCAGTCTACCGGCACGGCTGGCATGAGTCGTGCGTGGGTTAGTTATTGGTGTAGAGCTCGTCGTCCACAGGCGCCGGGAGTGGGATGAACACCTCGCCAAGCTTGCGCCTGACCATGACGCAACGCCTGTGACACTTGATGCTTGCTCGACGTGCAGGCGACGGCTGACCGACATGCTGCCCTCACTTTATCGGTCAAGTCCTGGACGACCGGCCCGTATCCAGCGTTCGGTCAGGGAGATGCCCAGTCGGTAGCGGGCGCAGTTGCATACCTCCAGTTGCGATAACTCCTGCTGCAGGAGTTTCCTGAAGGTGGGCGGGCAGGTCCTCCGCTGGGATGCCGAGCGTGCCGATAGCTGCACCGGGTTCGGTGCTGTCGGCGACGACCTGTCGAATCGCGTCGTCCAAGTGTTCTCGTTAGCGTTGTCGAAAGAGGTCGGGTCCGCCCATCGATTCCAGGAGCACGGCGTATTTTCCGCTGGAGCGCCGGTAGGTCCAGGCGAACAGTTCAACGGCCAACGAAGAGTCCTGCTGTTCATAAATGCCCATCATTGCCAGCGCATAGTCGCTCTGCTCAACGTCCAGGAAGGAAAGATGCGCGCAGTTTTGCAGCAGCAACGGCAGATTGGCACACCGCCGGCTGGTGCGTTTGTCGCCGTCCTCGAACGGCTGTAGATAAGCCAGATTCACCATAAAAAAGGCGGCTTCCATCGGGTCAGCGTTGAACTTCCCAGACTACAAGACAGGGGACTCACTGTCTGTTGCAGAATTATCGTGGTTCCTGAATTCCATCAGAACTGCAAGCTCAGCGCGTAACAGTGCTCCATGCTGCATCGGCCGGCAGCCCTTTCATGCCAGATACCCTCAAAATAGGGGCTTCTTGGTGTGTTATCTCAGTTCGGGCTCGAAATGTATTTTTCTGAAGGCAAGCAATGAACAGTGCAGCCCCGTTCCCTGTGGCCAAGGGCACAGAGGGGACACTCACGGTACCGCTGCTGTGGATCGTGGTCCTGAGTCTCCTGCTCCTGCTCGGTGGCGGGTTGCCGGCACTCAGGTTCTTTGCGTTACCGGCGCATTACCTGCCGTTCCATATCACACTTGAATTCATTGCCATGGCTGTCTCTGCCATGGTCTTCGCACTCGCCTGGAATCTGCGTCACATCGAGGGAAACAGCCACGCCGTCATGCTCGGTACCGGCTTCCTGGCGGTCACCCTGATCGACCTGGGCCACACCCTGTCCTTCGCTGGCATGCCCGAGCTGATCACGCCGAGCAGTCCGGAGAAAGCGATCAACTTCTGGTTGGCGGGCCGCTACGTTGCCGCCCTTGTGCTGCTTGCCGTTGCCGTGCGTCCACCGGGCAACTGGTCGGCACTGCGCAGCCTGGGGGCGCTGTTCTCGGCCTTGATGCTCAGCGCCGCCGTCTGGTGGTTCGTCATCGCGCACAGCGCATGGCTGCCGCGCACCTTCATCCCTGGCCAGGGGCTGACCGAACTAAAGATTGCAGCCGAATACACGCTGGCAGCGCTCTACGGTGTGGCGGCGCTGCTGCTTTACCGCAAGGCGGGCGCCCAGCAGCATGACGACCGTTTCTGGCTGGCTGCAGCGTCCTGGGTTCTCGGACTCGCCGAGCTGTTCTTCACCCTGTATGCGGACGTGACCGACGTTTTCAACCTCCTCGGTCATGTCTACAAGGCGATTGCGTACATGATGATCTATCGTGCGCTGTTTGTCTCCGGCGTCCGCATGCCTTACCGCGAGCTGGCGCGCGAGCGCGGCTACCTGCAGAGCCTGCTGGAAACCATTCCAGATCTTGTCTGGCTCAAGGGGCCGGACGGTATCTACCTGTCCTGCAACAAGGCTTTCGAGCGTTTCTTCGGGGCCAGTGCAGGGACCATCGTTGGCAAGACGGATTACGATTTCGTGCCGCGGGAACTGGCCGATGACTTCCGCCGGAATGACAAGATCGCGATGACCCAGGGCCGGTCGACCATCAACGAGGAGGCGCTCACATTTGCTGCCGACGGTTATCAAGGTGATTTCGAGACGACGAAAACTCCGATGCGCGACGCTCGCGGAAGGGTCATCGGCGTGCTCGGTATTTCCCATGACATCACTGCGCGCAAGGCGCTCGAGCGCGAGCTGCGCGACAAGGACGCACAGTTCCGCCTGGCCATCGAGTCCTCACCGGACGGCTTCTGGGTGATGGACTTGGCAGACAGGATTCTCACGGTCAACGATGCGTATTGCCGGATTTCCGGATTCAAGCGAGAGGAGCTGCTGGGGCAGAGGGTCCATCACATCGACGTTCATGAACAGCACTCCGTCGTGGTTGCCCGTTTGCAACGTCTGCCGGCAGCAGGCTTCGACCGTTTCGAGACCCAGCACCGAGCGCGTGACGGTCGCTTGTGGCCAGTTGAGGTGCTGGCCTCTTTCGATCCGAGTGCTGGCGGAAGAATCTTTGCCTTCATCCGCGACATCACCGAGCGCAGGCGGGCCGAGGCCGAGCTGTCTGGCCGTCAGGTCCGGCTCGAGGCTCTGGTTGCCGAGCGGACTGCGGCACTGTCGGCGATGATGGCGCAGGTCAGTGCCAGTGAGGAGCGCTATAAATTCGCCCTGGAGGCGACCCGGGATGGTATCTGGGACTGGGATCTGCGAAGCAACAAGGTTCAACTGAACACGGCCTACCGCACCATGCTCGGCTATGCGCCGGGAGAGCTGGGCGACTACGACGGCAGTCAATGGATGGCTTTTCTCCATCCCGATGAGCGGGAGCATATTGGTGACATGGCATGTGACAAGCTGACCTCCGAAGGCGGCTACGAGATGGAGTTCCGCCTGCGTTGCAAGGACGGTGGCTATAAATGGATTCTCAGCCGTGGCAAGGTGGTCGAGCGCGACAGCGACGGCCGACCGCTGCGTGCGGTTGGTACGCACATCGACCTGACCGTGCGCAAAGCCCTGGAGATGGAGTTGCGCAAGGCCAAGGAGGCTGCCGAGTCTGCGGTCGTCGCCAAGAGTGCCTTCGTGGCCAACATGAGTCACGAAATCCGGACGCCGATGAACGCCATCATTGGGCTTACCGGCCTGTTGCGGCGCAAGACCAGCGATCCACAACAAGCAGACAAGTTGAACAAGATCGTCAGTGCCGGCCAGCACCTGCTGGCCATCATCAACGCCATCCTTGATCTGTCGAAGATCGAGGCCGGAAAATTTGCGCTTGAGCAGAATCCGCTGCAGATCGACACCATTGTGGGCAACGTCGTTGCGATGCTCTTCGAGCGGGCCACACAGAAAGGACTGCAGTTTTCCAGTGAACTGCAAGCCCTTCCGAATGACCTGCTGGGCGACGCGACACGCATCCAGCAGGCTGTGCTGAATTACGCGACCAATGCGATCAAGTTTACGGCCGCAGGTCATGTGACGATCCGCGTCCTGCTGTTGGAGGCGGACGCGACCAGCGCGCTGCTCCGCTTCGAAATCAGTGACAGTGGCATCGGGATCGCACCCGAGGTCATGCCTCGCCTTTTTTCCGTCTTCGAGCAGGCAGACAGTACGACGACCCGCAAGTACGGGGGAACGGGCCTGGGGCTCGCCATTACCCGCAAGCTGGCTGAACTCATGGGTGGCGAGGCTGGCGCCGAAAGCCAGCCCGGGGTCGGTAGCACCTTCTGGTTTACTGTTCGGCTGGCCCGCGACACTGCTGCGCAAAACCGGGAGGCCAGCGTGCCGGCAGACAATCCCGGTCAACGCCTCAAGGAGCGGTATGCCGGTTGCCGGGTGCTGGTGGCCGAAGACAATGTGATCAACCGCGAAGTGGCTGTCGAGATTCTCCGGGAAGTGGGTATGGAGGTTGATGTGGCAGTCGATGGTGTCGAAGCCGTGGCGCTGGTGGCCCGGAACGAGTATCGCGTGGTCCTGATGGACATGCAGATGCCGAACCTGGACGGGCTGGATGCCACCCGTGAAATCCGCACGCTGCCTCGGTCTGCCACTCTGCCGATCATTGCGATGACCGCCAACGCTTTCAGGGAAGACCGCCTGCGCTGCCTCGACGCCGGCATGAATGATTTCGTCAGCAAGCCGGTGATGCCGGAAACGCTCTATGGCGTGCTGCTCAAGTGGCTGGAGAAGCCCGCAGTTTCCTCGGCGCAGGTTTGAGTCTTGCTCAGAAATACTCAGCGCAGGCGCCCAGATCGCCGCATCAGTGATCCGGCTCGTCGCGCAGTTGCTGCGGGCTTCAGGGGGCGGGCACGGGCAGTACTGTTTCGATGGGCTGCGGCCGTCCGTAGCGCCAGCCCTGGGCGTAGTCGATGGGAAAATCCCGCAGTATGTCCACTTCTGCTGCGTGCTCCACACCCTCAGCCAGAATCCCGATTCCCATTTCCTTCAGCTTGGCCGTGCTCCGGGCCAGCTCGGCCAGTAGCGCGGGGTTGCGGCCCAGGCTGCGGATGATGGTGATGCACAGCTTGATGAAGTCCGGTTGGAGGGCTGTCGCGGCGTCCAGATCGGCATAGCCGCACCCCGTGTCGTCCAGGGCGACACGGGCGCCCCCTGCGCGTAATTCCTGCAGCAGGGGCTGCAGGGCGCGTGCATTGTTGAGAGGCAGGTGTTCGGTGATCTCGACCACGATACCCGGCCGGGCCAGGGCCCGGCGCAGGGCGTCATCTGCGAGGCTGGCGCTGGAGAGGTTGATGGTGAGCCAGCAACGGGTGAGCAAGGGCTCCCCTTGTTCCAGCGCCTGCCACGCGCAGGCGATTTCCAGCTCTCGGCTCAGGCCGCAGTGGGCCGCGGCGTCAAAGAGCTGGTCGGCGCGCTCCAGTGCGCTGCCTGCGGGACCGCGGGAAAGCGCTTCGTAGCCAAGCAGCTGGCCGTCAGGAAAGCGGACGATGGGCTGCACCAGCGTGCGCAGCCCCCCCTGGCGCAGCAGGGTTTGCAGTTGTGCTTCGGCGGGAGTGCAGGTGTGGGGCTGGGCGGACTCCAGTGCATGCAGCACCTGCTGCAGATCGGGGAGGCCGGGCAACTGGAGCACCCGAAAACGCGCCAGTCTTGCCGTGGCGCTCCCGAAAATATCCCGGGCCAGCTGGCCAGCCAGCTGGGTCGTCGCAGTCAGCACGGCGAGGTGGCGGTTTTCCGGGCTGTCTCTGAGCAACTGGAAGTCAAGTTCGGCTGGATTGTCAGGAGCGGAATTGCGATAGGGAATCAGCCAGACGCCCTGGGGCAAGCCCTGCAGCGGGGGGCTCGGTTCTGCTCCGGACAAGACCTCCATGACGATGCGGGCGACGCCCCGATCCAGCTCCCTCAAGGCGCCTGCCACGGCTGCCGCACCCATGCTTGCTTCCAGGGCCTGCAGCCCCGTCAGGTGAAATACCAGGCAATGCTCCGGCATGCTTCAACCCAGCCTGAAGCGGCTCACCTGCTGGCGCAGGCGGCTGGAAATCTGTTCCAGGTCAGCAACGGCGGCCGTGTTTTCCTGCATGGCGCCGTGGGTTTCCAGGGACATGGCACTGATTTTTTCCATGTGCAGGGCGATGTCGGTGGCGGTGCCCGCCTGCTGGACCGTGGCCCGGACCACCTCCTGCACGTTCCTGAGGGAATCCTGGGCCTGACGGGTGATTTCCTCCAGCATGCCGCTTGCCTCGGTGGCCAGGGCCAGGCCCTTCTGCACCTGGGGCGCAGCGGTATCCATGGCAGCGACGGACTGCTCCGTTTCGTGTTGCACCAATTCGATCATGCGGGCGATCTCGGCGGTGGAGCTCTGGGTACGCTCGGCAAGCTTGCGCACCTCGTCGGCCACCACAGCGAAGCCCCGGCCGGCTTCCCCGGCCCGGGCCGCTTCGATGGCGGCGTTCAGGGCGAGCAAATTGGTCTGTTCGGCAATTTCCCGTATCACGCTGGCAATTCCGCCGATCTCCTGAGAGCGTTGTTGCAGGTTGCGGATCTGGGTGGTGGATTCGACCACGGTGCTGGCGATACGGGCCATTTCCGATGCCGCCTGCTGGACCAGCTTCACGCCCTGTTCGGAGAGTTCGGCGGTGCGGGCGGAATTGGCTTCAGTCTGATAAGCGATCTGGGAGACCTCGTTGATGCTGGTGGTCATCCCCTCGATGCTGGTGGCGGAGGCCGCAGAGGCTTCCGCCTGGTTGGCTGCTGCATCCCGGGCGTTGTGGGAGGCCTGGGCCACCTGGGCGGCCTTGTGGAAGAGGTCGGTGGCCGCTTGCGCGATATCGGTGAACAGGGTGCGCAGGTCGTCCTGCATGCGGGATACGGCCGCCAGCATGCTGTCCGGGTGCTGGGCGCTTACCGGCATGCTGAGGTCGCCACCGGCGATGCGGGTCACCGCCTGAGCTGCCTGATTGGGTTCGCCACCCAGGGCGCGGCCCAGTTGCCGGGTGATCTGGAAGGCAATGGCGGAGCCGATGAGGATGGACAGGCCACACAGGGTCACCATGAACAGGGCAAACTGGCTTGCCACTTCCCGGGCGTGGGCGGTGGCGGTCTGGTTGCGTTTTTCCTGGTAATCGATGAAGGCATTGATGCGGGCCAGCCATTCGCTCAGGGCAGGACGGGCCTCACCCAGCAGCAGGGCCTGGGCACCCCCCACGTCGCCACTCTGGCGGCTCTGGATCACCCGCTGCATCAGGGGCAGGGTTTTGGCTTCGCTGGCCTGAATCGCCGCCAGTAGCTGGCGTTCATCCTGACTGATCTCCGGGGTGCTGGCAAAGAGCTTGTCCAGATCCGCTGCCGAGTTCTGGTAGAAGGCGGCGAGCCGCTCGATCTCCTGCAGGGTGGCAGTGAGGCCGGCGGCGTCGGGTACCAGGGTCACGTCCCGGAGGCTGATGGCCCGATCATGGACGCTGCCACGGAAATTGATCGCGTAGCGCTGCTTCACCGCGTTCAGATCGGTGATTTCCGTCAGGGTGTGGTCAATCAGGTTCACCTTCTGGATTCCGAGGGCGGTGATACCGACGATCAGGGCCAGCACCAGGCCAAAGCCCAGGGCCAGGCGCTGCCCGGTGGTGAGGGAAGAAGGAGATGGCATGATGGTTTTCACGGATTTTTTGAGGGACGGAATATAGGCCTGGTTGATCTGGCTTGCCAGTCGTGCTTGAGCATCCATTTTATAGGCAAAGACTATGGTAGCTGCTCAGGCAGGGTGTTTGAGCTCGTAAAGCCAGTTCGCCGCGAGGCGCCTCAATTTCGATGCCGCGCTCCCCGTGCCCGGCGCGCCAGGTTCAAGTCTGGAGGGGCGGCAAGGCCCTGGTCTTGAGCGGCTCACCGGTCCCTGGCGGCATGAGCAGCGATGAAGGCGTAGCAAAGCTGCGGATCGTCGGCCAGGTCAAAAAAGGTCAACCTGCGTTTCTGCGCGGTGCTGAGATCGGTCTTGATGTGGTCATGGTCGAGCTTGAGCAATACCATGCCCCAGTCCGTGAAGGTCCTGCGGTGCAGGGGGCCTTCGGTCACAACACGGAAGTCAGCGTGCCGGCCGTCGGCACGGATGCGGTCACATAGGGCAAGAACGGCTTCCTTGTGGCCTTCCAGCAACTGCATGAACTCTCCATCCTTGTGGATGAGGCAGCCGGAAATGCCGTTCCGCCGGTTCCTGAGCTGGAACTGCCGCATCAGGGCAGTGACATCCTCCTCGGACATGGGGAGTCTGCTGTGGCTGACATAGATCAGGAAGTGGAGCGCTGTATCGTTGGCGCCATCAGCCTGGAGGCCTTCCCGCTCGAATGCTTCCGTAAAGGCCTGTTCGGTCAGGGGACGATGAAAGTAATAGCCCTGGATCAGGTCGCAGCCATAGGTGCAGAGCTCCCGGCGCTGGCCGGCGGTCTCGACGCCTTCCGCAACCAGTTTCAGGTTCAGCGAGCGGCCGATTCCGATGACCGCACGGATGATGGTCCGGCTCTCCTCGCTTTTTTCCAGGCTGTCCACGAAGGCCCGGTCGATCTTCAGCACATTGACCGGCAGCCGGGTAAGCTGCGCGAGAGAGGAGTACCCCGTCCCGAAGTCGTCCACTGCCACACGCAGGCCAAGATCGGCGAGCCGGCGGAGGATGCGCAGGTTGGTTTCGACGTCGGCCATCAGCGAGGTCTCGGTAATCTCGAGCAGCAGGTTGGCCGGGTTGGCGCCGGTCTCCCGCAGGATCGCGGAAAACTCATCAACCAGGCTGTCCTCGTTTAACTGGCGGGCCGAGACATTGACCGATACATAAGGGGCTGCTTCACCCCAGCGGTGCCGCCATTCCGCTTCGGCGCGGCAGGCCTCCCGGAACACCCACAGGCCGATCGGAACGATGGTCCCGGTCATCTCTGCCACCGGGATGAACACCGCTGGCGAGACGGGGCCGCTGGCCGGATGCCAGCGCAGCAGCAGTTCGGCCCCCACAATCCGCCCTGTCTCGGCGTTGACGATGGGCTGGAAAAGGGCAGACAGCTCTTGTCTCTCGATGGCCGAGCGCAGGCCATTGATAATGGTGAGGCGCTGCTGGGCCTGCTCCTGCAGGGTCTCGCTGAAGAACTGCCAGCCGTCCCGGCCGTGTTCCTTGACCGTATACATCGCGGTGTCGGCATAGCGAAGCAGGTCATCGGCGGAATGGGTATTGCCGTTGCCGATGGCAACCCCGACGCTGCCGGTCACGAAAAGATCCGTGCCTTGAAAGTGCACGGGCTGGCGCACGATGTCGTTGATCCGCACAGCGAGCAGGGACATGGCGATGGGCTGATCGACCTTCTCGCAGAGAACCACGAATTCGTCCCCCGCGAGGCGGGCGACGGTGTCGCCGGGGCGGACCTGCTCGAGCAGACGGCTGGCGATGGCTTGCAGCAACGCGTCACCCGCTTCGTGGCCGTGGGTGTCGTTGATCGGCTTGAAGCCGTCGAGATCAAGGAACAGCAAGGCAACGCTTTCGCCGCTGCGTCGTGAGCGCTGCAGGGCGTTGCCAAGGCGCTCACGGATCAAGGCCCGGTTGGGCAGGCCGGTGAGGGTGTCATGGGTGGCGCGGTGGGTCAGCTCTTCCTCTGCCCGCTTGCGCTCGGTGATGTCGCGCATGGTGACGACCAGCAGCCAGTTGTCGCCATCGTGGAATTTTGCAATTGAGGCCTCCAGAGGGAAGAAGCTGCCGTCCTTGCGGTAGCCGACCACTTCATTGCGCCCGCTCATCCGGCGCTCGCTCTCCTCTCCCTCGACAAAGGCCTTGAACAGTTCGGCGTGGCGCTGCCGGAAGTGGGGCGGCAGCAGTTGATGAACCGACAGGCCGAGGAGTTCATCCTCTCGATAACCGAACAGGGCCTGAGCGCTGCGGTTCGATTCGCGGATGAGGCCGTCGCTGTCGCTGGCAATGATCGCCATGTCGGCAATCGAGAGGATGTGCTGGGCGGTAGCGACGCGCAACTGGGCGCCTGCCATTTTCTCGGCGAGGCTGCCGGCCAGCGTGGGGGATGGCGGGGACTCCCGGAGCACGGCCGGTTGTGTCCGGGCCTGGTAGCGATCCGGGATCTGGGGGGGGATCTGGCCGAAATGCTGGATGATCCTGAAACTGCCGTCGCCATCGCAGCAGGCCAGCACACTGTTCACCCTCGCATGGTGCGTGGTGGCATCCATTTCCACGATGCCTTGCGGCCCGCTGAGGCGGGTGTGTTCGAGGGCAGAGATCAAGCCCTCTGCGCCGGTGGTGCCGGCGGCTTCGGCGGCCTGGGCGAACGCCTTCACACACAGGTAGGTGCCTTCTCCGAAATTGGTCAGGACGCCATTGCCATCGGGCCAGAGCCCGGTGATGCCGGGATAGCCTGCGAGTTGCTGCTGGTAGTGCCGGTTGCCTTCCGTGTCCAGCGACATGAAGTAGGTATTGCTGGAGTAGAGCCCCTCGCGCACGTCGGGTGCGAGCTGGCTGGCCAGCATCTCGTCGAAGTGACCCATGACCACCGCCATGCGTGGCTTCAGGCCGGCGGCAGAAAATCGCGCGAGCAGGGTCAGCTGGTCCTGGCCGGCAAAATAGGGTACGAAGACATCGGCGCCGGAGAGTGCGACCTCGACCAGCATGCGGTCGATGTCCTCGACGCTGGCGCCGAGGGGCAGGTAGCGCTCACCCACCACATCGCCGTCGAGTGCCCGCAGCGAGTGCTTGGCCGCGTCGATGGACCCTCTCGGCCATTCGTAATTATTACCGGCGAAAAACATCTTCAGGCCGAAGCGCCGGGCCATGAAGGGAATCATCTTGTCGATCTGCTGATTGGGCAGGGCGGCAAAATTGAAGAAATACCGGCTGCTGATACTTCCTTCATAGAAGGAGAAGTTCAGCAGTGGGACCTGCCTGGGTTCAGCGACCTGCGTGACAACGGCGATTCGCGAGTTGGACAGCAGGTTGCCGATCAAGGCGCTGCAGCGATGCTCATCCAGCAGCCTCACGGCAGCTTTCAAGGCCGTGTCGGGCAGGCTGCCGTCGTCTTCGATGACCAGCTCGAGGGGCCGACCAAGGATGCCGCCCGACTGATTGATCTCGGCGCAGGCGATTTGCGCGGCGGTGACGATCTCCTGGCCGTACAAGCCGACCAGCCCCGTCATGGGAGACATCAGGCCCAGGCGTATCGGTTTTTTCATCTATCGGTGTCACTCTCAGCAGGAGCAGGGATCCTAACAGCTCGGGCATCTGGGGAACACCGCCCATCAACACACGGCGTGAAGAGGGTCGCAGTGGCCAGCGGCCCGCATGATCTGCTGCCCTGGTCCGGGACCGAGATCGGATTTCCCTTGCTGAAACGATCCAGGCGATACTCTTTTCAGGCAATTTCACCCAGCGGAGTGTGACCATGAGACATGGCGGGGAAGCTGGATATCGGGTTCTACCAAGGGGCTCTGGACGCGCTTTTGAAGGGACGGGTGGGTTGATGGTGAAGAAAGATGACGGGCAGTCTGACGAGGTGCGGATTGAGACCTATCTCCAGGTGCTGAACGTAGCTGCGCTGCGCAAGCTCGTGCTCGAAGCCTCCTGGCGCGATGACGCGCTGCGCGAAAAACTGCTGATGGCGGCTATCGTGGCGGAGAGCACGGGGCTGCCAGCCTTGCGCCAGGTGGTCAGGCAGGCTACGCGCACGAACGGTTTTGTCGAGTATCGAGAGGCCGGGGGCTACGCCAATCGCCTCGAAGACCTTACGGAGCTGTTGTCGCAGCGCATCGAAGATGGCCAGCCGGGGCTCATCGAGGTCATCGAGGAGGCCATCGCCCTCGCCGAAGAGGCGTTGCAGCACATCGACGACTCCGGCGGCGAGGTGATGCCGGCGATACTGGGCCTGCGCAAGCTGCATCTGGCGGCCTGCAACGCACTGCGCCCCGACTCCGTGGCTCTGGCCGGGCGCTTGTACGGATTCCAGATGCACGGCGAGTGGGACACCTTTCATGAGGTGCTGCCAGACTATGCCGAAGCACTCGGCGAGGAAGGGCTGGCCGCGTACCGGCAGCAGGTGGAGCGGGACTGGAAGGCCCTCCCGGCTCTTGGCCCCGAGCACCATCGCGGTGAGTGGAGCACGTCACGCTTCCGGGTGGAGTCGGCGATGAAGGACATCGCCCTCCATACGGATGATTTCGCGCTGCGGGTGGCCATCCAGGCGAAGAATCTGTCCTCCCCCTCGTGCTTCCTGACGCTGGCCAGGATGTTTCGTGACCAGGGCCGCAAGGACGAGGCGCTACGTTGGGTGGAGCAGGGGATTGCGGCGTTTCCGCATGAACGCCATGACGACCTGTTGACCCTTGCCATCGAGCTGCAGCTGGCGCTTGGGCAACACGCGGAGGTGGCGCGCCTCGCCTGGCAACGCTTCGAGAGGACGCCCGGCTGTGAGCCCTTCTTCAAGTTGCTGGAGGTTGCTGCCCACATCGACTGCGAGGCGGTGCTGCGGCAGCGGGCGTTCGACCTTCTGTGGCAGCACGTGGCCGAGGATGAGTCATCGGATGGCGTCGCTCAGCGCAGCTGGTGGGAGAAGCCACGCCGGGGAGACATCGTCTCCATCTTTCTGCGCGAAGGCGACGCCGAGGCCATGTGGGACGCCTTCTGCGGTGGCAAGGTCGAGGTTGGACTGTGGGAACCCGTTGCAGACGTACGTGCCCAGACCAACCACGAAGAGGCGATTGCCCTCTACAAACGCTTGCTGCCACACAGGATCGAGGGCGGTTCGCGCGGCTCCGACTATGGGCAGGCGTTTGCCATCGTCAACAAAATCCGCGCGCTGCGGCGGGCGCACAAGCAGCTGGGCATGTTCGGTGACGAACTGGCAGAGGTCCGGCTGGAGTGGAAGCGCAAGCGCAACTTCATGAAGCTGCTCGATG